>CALAGB010000102.1 GCA_937891245.1 uncultured Thermomicrobiales bacterium
CCGGAGACAACTCCGACATTGACGGTCGTGCCAAGCGCGTAGTCGGTCATTCCATGCAGATACTGAATCTGGTTGGCAAGCTCCTGGATCGCACTGATTCCCTTTTCCGGGTCGTCCCCAGCGTGGGCGGCCAGACCGGTAATGTGCATCGTGAACATACCGACGCCTTTGCGAGCCGTCTTGAGCGCGCCATTCGGCGCAACCGGTGGTTCAAGGACAAGGACATATTCGCTTTCCGTGGCCAGTCGTTCGATGACCGGCCGGGAGACCGGACTGCCGACCTCTTCTTCGGTGTTGATGAGCCAGGTGAGCGGGCGATGTTCGACGTTGTTCTCCTGCAAGAAGGTCAACGCCTGGAGCATCATGGCGACGCTCGCCTTCATGTCGTAGATGCCCGGGCCTCGTGCTTCCCTCTCATCGACGGAGAATGGCTTGCGAGCGAGCGTACCAATCGGCCAGACGGTGTCGATATGGGTCATAACCAGGAGCGGTTTTTGCCCTTCCTTGCCGGGCCAGCGAGCGATCGTCAGGTCGCCATAGTCGCTCTGCGCCAGCGCTTCGACTTCTCCCCCAGCCGCTCCGATGCGCTCGCGCAAGTGACCGACGAGGCGATCGACCGCGGCCTTGTCGGCGCTGGGTGATTCGAGTTCAACGATCGTTTTCAGGGTATTCAACATCTCTCCGCGCCGCGCGCGGACATTCTCGACGGTTACCATGGTACCCCCAGTGTAATGCGCACGATCTTGTGCCGCCGCCGGCCCCCCATTGGACGGCGGCGCCTGTTCACTTTAGCCTGAATCAGTAGCGCGGTCCATGGCGCTCGACGTCCTGCGCCATCGCCTCGGGACCGTGAGCATGTGCCAGATCGTCATCATGGTTGCTGCGCTCGAGTGCGAAGACCGAGAGATTCGCTTCGAGGTCGATAAAGCGATCGGCGATTTCGAGCAACTCGATCGCGGTATAACGTGGCGTCGAAGCGATTTCGACGCGCAACCCGAGCCGCTGTGCGCGATCCACGAGGTAGGTGAAGTCGCCATCACCACTCACGATGATCGCGATGTCGATGTAGGGTGCCTGGCTCAGAAGATCGACTGCCAGCTCCATGTCGAGGTCGCCTTTGGTCGTGCCGTCGCTGAAGCGCTTGAGCGGCTTGGTGATGACGCGGAAGCCATTGCGCCGGAGCCAGGTAAGAAAGGGTATCGCCGAGCTCTCTTCCGGCGAAACCGCCATATAGGCGTAAGCTCGATGGAGCCGGCGCCCATTTGCCAGGAAGTCGAGCAGGCGAGCGTAGTCGATGCGAACGCCAAGGTCGCGCGCGGCGAAATAGAGATTAGACATATCAAAAAATACGGCAACCTTGTCATATTGATCTGGGCGAATCATGTTTTGTTGCCTTATCACCAGCCGTTGGGAGTCATCCAGCGGCAGAGGTTCGAACGCGCTTGAGAGCGCACGGTAATCGTCAGCGGACAATTCGTCTGCCACGTCCTGCGGGCGTGGCTCGGACGATCCGCCGGAGAATTCGGGCTGATCGGGCGGCTGGTGCCATGCATCGTGAGGTGAAACAGGAATATCGTCGTGATCACGATCGGTACACATATCCATCGCTCGATTCAGCCGGCCGGACTATCGCCCGGCGCTAACGATTGGTAGATCTTTCATCGTCACCAGTCCGGCCGCGTGCTCCGCGACTCGCGGCACCGCATTGATCGCGATCGCCGTGGTCGCTCGATCACCTTGCAAACCGCCAGGGATGATCAGTTCAAGTCGTGTCGGTCCGTCGAGAACGATCTTGTCGTGGGCGGGGTCAGCATCGAGATACATGCGGAGGTGCAGGACAATCTTGGCTTCGCCGTTGATGTAGCCACGGCCGAACTGGTCGACTCCGCAGACGAGGCCGGGCGCGACGTCGAAATACTCGGTGTGGATCTGATGATCGGCGATAACCGGCTTGGTAGTTTCCTCGTAGCTATCAATCTCCCACCCGAGTCCGGCTGCGATCATGTACACCGATTCCTGCAGACCGACGTGTCGTACGGTTCCGGCGTTCACCAACTTTGTGAACTCATCGACCGTCTTACCGGAGCCGATCTTGGCCTGTAGTGGTAGTCGGCGCGACGACGCGTTCTGGTTGCGTTCGACGTGGACGGCGGTCACCTGCTGCGCTACGCCGCTGAGCACCAGCGCCAGCGTATCCATGACGAAACCGGGATTCACGCCGGTTGCCAGCACCGTGATGCCATTCGCACGTGCCAACTCTGCGATCTGCTGCGCGAGTTCCGGGAATTGGGCGGCCGGGTAGGAAAGTTCCTCACAGGTGGATACGACATTCAACCCGGCGTTGATGATCCCTTCGAGTTGTTTCCAGACCTGTTTCAAGGACGAGCCGGTGGTATGGAGGACGACATCGGCGGCGGTTTCGTCAAAGAGCGCATCGGCATCGTTACGAACTTTGATCCCGAGTTCCCGGCCAAGGCCAATAACTTCGCCGAGATCATGCCCGACTTTCGCCGGGTCAATGTCGACCGCTCCAACAATTTCAATGCCTTCGCGTGACTCGGCCAGTCGAGCCAATTCCTGTCCGATTGGGCCCAAGCCATAATGAATCGTGCGATAGCGTTTCATGCGAGTATTCGTACATGCTCTCCGTTCCGGGGCCGTTCGGCCCACTCGATCGAGAGGACGCTGAGGCGTGTTCGGTCATGAGGTGAACGTGAGAAGTGCTGAATAGATGGATCGCGCTAGCGTTTGTTCTTGTCCTCCTTTTCCTTCAATGCGCGGTAATACTTCTTTGACTTCGGTAGCGGACGGCTGTCGACCGCTTCGCGCTCGGCACTCGCTTTGGCGCTCGCTTCGACAAGCTGCTCTTCGAGTACCGCGAGATCATCGTAGACACCAACATTGGCGTTCGCGACCGGCGTCCGCATCAGTCGCCGGACGAGTTCGACCAGCGAACGTACTTGTGCTTGATCTCCTCCGGGACGACTTGCCGTCCGGCGGATCGTATCAACCAGGCCGAGCGTTTCGCTACGTGCGCCATTGTCGACGAGCCGTTCCTCGATACGTTCCAGGCCATACAGAAGATTCATAGAATCGCCTTCCTGACCGGCATGCTCTGTGTGTCTCTCACTGGCGAGTATCGATCATGCCGCTCCTCTTGGCAACCGGCCCGCGCCTGGGCGTCCGGCGCGTCGAAAACCGGTTCCATTCGTATCGATCCTATCAATCTGGAACTTCACGCGCTCGGCAGTTGCCGGAATCGTGTTTTAATTCAGCCTGGTTCGACGCGTCCGAAGCGCGCACATCGTGCGACTGGATTGAGGCCCTCACTGGACGACTCCAGGATTTCGTTGAAAGATCGCTTTCTCGGCTGCTTGCTCGGCCTCGCCATTGGGGATGCGCTTGGCATGCCGGTCGAAGGCTGGACGCCTGACCGTATTCGCGCGACCTTCGGCTGGCTTGACCGGTACGAGGCGCGGCGTGACGCTCGCGATGTGATCGAACTCGAAAAAGGCGAGATCACCGGCGATACCGAGATGGCGCTCTGCCTGGTTGAAGGTCTCATTTCGGCCGGCGGCTTCGTTGATCCGGAAGCGATCGGCATCCGGCTCGTCAAGATGATCGAGCGAGAAGAGCCGAATCTGCTCGGCCCGACAACGCGCTCCTCGATTGAGCGGATCGCTACAACCGGCGACTACCAACAGGGAGGGGGCGGTGATTGGCCGGCCGGGAACGGCGCGGTCGCTCGCAGCGCTCCGCTCGGCCTGCTTCATGCCGTCGGCCGGTTCAATCCGGAGGTGTTCACCCGCGAGATCCTCCGAGCCGGTGTGATCACGCATTGCGATACGGAGTCGCTCAACGGCGCGCTTGCGTTTGCCTACGCCGTGCGGCTCGTGGTTAGTGATGAGGTTCCTCCGACCATGCTCCCGGCTGAAGTCGCGGCATTCATCGATGAAGATACCGTCGCCCGTCGGATCCGACAGGCGGAGCGTCTGATCACAATGGGCGGTGAGCGAGATGCTGACCTGCAGCATTTGGGGCAGATCGGAACGTCTGCCTATGTAGCCGATGCTGTCGCCGCCGCGCTCTATTGTTTTGCGACGCACCCGGATGATTACCGCGCTGCCGTGCTCACCGCCGTAAACGCCGGTGGGGATACCGACACGATCGCGGCAATGACCGGCGCGCTCGTTGGAGCGCATATCGGCGCCCGCGCTCTGCCGCCCGACTTCGTGGATGGGCTTGAAGCGCGGATGTATATCCTGGTGGCAGCGCCCGGTCTCTATCGCATGGCACAGCGTCGTGCCGGTATGTTCTTGAAAGTGCTGGAACGTCAGTGAGCCGGGTAACTATACGAGCCGTCGTTTTCGACCTCGATGGTCTCCTCGTCGATAGCGAGCCCGTTCAAATCGCCGCCTGGGAGCAGTTTCTGGCGCGGTATGATCGAACGCTTGACGCGGCGCTCCTCCAGCGCATGTTTGGCTTGCGTGTTTGGGATTCCGCGCGCCTCTTGATTGATGTATTGAACTTGCCGCTCACGGTCAACGCCGTCGTTTCCGAGCGCGACGCCCTCTTCTTCTCGCTACTTCCCGGGCGTCTTCGTGAGATGCCGGATGCGTCAGAGACCGTGCGGGCACTTGCGTCTCGAGGGCTACCTCTTGGGCTGGCGACATCCGGTCACCGCCGCTACGTCGATATCGCGCTACGGGCGCTCGAACTCGAAGGTGCGTTTCGTGTAGAAGTGACCGGTGATATGGTCGAACAGGGCAAACCGGCGCCCGATATCTATCTTGCGGCGGCGAACGAACTTCGCGTTGCACCTGACCACTGCCTTGCGCTCGAAGACGCACCGTTGGGTATCGCCTCTGCCCGCGCCGCTGGCATGACGTGTATCGCGATTCCGAACGAGATGACGCGGGGGCTCGACGGCTTTGAACATGCGAATGCCGTGCTCGATCGATTGGCGGAAGTGATTCCCTGGCTCGAGGGAACGCGCGGATCGATGGTCAGTAAGCAAAGCGATCATTAGCACTCGCGGTTTCCGAGTGCTAATTTCCCTTGGCTGCGTCGATTCATTTGCTATACTACGGCGTGCGATTTGCCCGCCGGTGATCGTGTGGGTGGACATACCAGCGAGACGTTGATCGAGAGCGAACGGTTCTTCCGGGTGAATTCATGAGCAGCACCAAACGAGATTATTACGAGGTCATCGGCGTGGGCCGCGGCGCGTCTTCGGCCGAAATTCGGCGTGCGTATCGTAAACTTGCACGGCAATATCACCCCGATATCAATAAAGAAGCCGGTGCCGAAGAGAAATTCAAAGAAATCAACGAAGCGTACGAGGTGCTGAACAATGAAGAACAACGTGCCGCTTATGATCGCTACGGGCACGCCGGCGTTGGCGGGTTCAATGGCGCCGGCACGGCCGGTGATCCGTTCGGGTTCGGTGGCCGATCGCCGTTCAGCGACATTTTCGAGACGTTTTTCGGTGGCGCTACGACGCAAAACCAACGTGGAACGGTTCGTGGCGCCGACCTCGAGACAACGGTTGACCTGACCTTCGAAGAAGCAATCTTCGGCTCCGAAAAGGAAGTCGAGATCTCGCGACTGGAAGTGTGCGAGGACTGCCATGGCACGCGCATGCGTGATGGCGCCGAAGCGCCGGTCTGTACCGTCTGCAATGGTACCGGCGAAGTGCGTCGTGTCCAAAACACGATACTCGGCCAGTTCATGACAGCACAGCCGTGCAACAACTGTGGCGGCGAAGGTCGCATCATTTCCGATCCGTGCCCAACCTGTCGCGGTCGTGGCCGCGTTTCGAAGCGACGCAAGATCGCGGTCTCGACCCCGGCAGGCGTCGATGGTGAATCGACGTTGCGACTCAGTGGCCAGGGCGAGCAGGCGCCGGGCGGTCCGGCCGGTAATCTCTATGTCCGGATTCGGGTCAAGCCGCACGACTTCTTCGTGCGCCATGGCAAACAGATTCATCTGGAGCTGCCGCTGAATGTGGTCCAGGCCGCGCTCGGAAGTGAAATTGAAATCCCAACCGTTGATGGGCCGATTATGTTCAAGATCCCGCAGGGAACGCAGTCGGGGCAGCAGTTCCGTTTGCGCGAGCGCGGCGTACCCGATCTGCGCGGCGGATCGCGTGGCGATCAGATCGTGACGGCACGGGTCATGACACCGACCGACCTCAACAGTGAGCAGCGCGAACTCCTGGAGCGCCTCGGCGAATCGCTCAAAGCTCCCGACATCCGAGAAACCTCGCGTCGCGGCTTCTTCGACAAAATCAAGGATGCCTTCGGCGTTTAGGTCCTCTTAGCGATCCACGAGAGCCAACCACCACGTTCTCGTACTTAACGAGCGAAGCCGTCGTGAATAGCACGACGGCTCCGGGGTCCACTCGTTGGGGGATGTAGTTGGGAACTAGGCGGGAAAGGCGCTTACTGCCCGCTCGTAAAAACCGATCAATGGCGGTCCGACGAGAGAGACTGTTGCGAAGACCGCCGCCGCGATGAGTAAGAGAACCAAACTGTACTCGAGTAAGCCTTGGCCGTCCAAGCCCTTCCGCCATCGACGAATTGTGCTCATCTGAGGCTCCCTTCGCCGCAATGGCGTTCTGTTGCTGGCCTCGCACGAATGCAAGGCCAGCAACAAGAGCCTCATACTAGCTGCCGGCGGTGCCCAGCTGGCCGGAGATGTTGGAGAAGATGTCTCGAATCTGCGGTCCGAGCAGAGTCAGAGTCGTAATCGCGACCACTGAGACGAGTACAAGAATCAACGCGTACTCAACCATGCCCTGGCCCTCGAACTCGTCTTTGACTTCCGGAGCGTAAAGGCCGTACAGAGCGCTAAGATACTGAACCATTCGTGAACCTCCCGATAATGAAAACGATAAGTGCCAGATAGATGAACCGATACCGTGATAACCGTGGACCTTCGAACCCCCCTTGAGCTTCCCCTCTCCTGTCTCGCCGGGTGCCTCGCTGTTGTCGGCTCCCGAGTGCGTTGACGAACAACCATCTCGATTACGGTTGTATGATAGGTGGTCGCCCTGGGGGGGCCAATGAGTAAGAGGTCCGTATCTTTCGGTGCTGCGGTACCGAGGAA
>CALAGB010000103.1 GCA_937891245.1 uncultured Thermomicrobiales bacterium
AGCCCGCGAACGCCGGGCAGCCGACGCGGGGGCGCCCGGACGCGTTCGTCGCCGCCTTCATCCAGCACCCACGAATCGTGCGGGTAGGCGACCATCAGCATGCCCGCCACCGTCTGTTCGAGGATGTCGATCGACTCGGCTGACGGCACGATGGCGGTCACCATCGCGACGCGCAGTCCCGGCGAGGCCGGCACCGGCAGCGGCCGCTTCATGTGATAGAGGAAGAGGATGAACACCAGCGGCATCAACGTCAGATCGTAAGACAGCGCGAACGTCGTGAGTGCAAAACGCCACCAGGTGACGACATGCTCGCCCTGGAACCACCAGTGCCAGAAAAAGATGTTGGCGGTGATCCAGACCGTCGTCATCAGAATGTAGACGGCCAGATTGAGACCGTGTAGCACGTATTCGTTGGCGATCGACGGAGTTGCCGCGATTTCTTTCGCGGTGAGTAGCGGCCCGCCTGGTGGGGTGACTCCCGTTGGGAATGGCTTGGTTGCCTTGCGCTTCGTCGTTGCCACGGTCGTATCATTCCCACTTCAAGATAAACGGCACAAAAAAACGGCTCGATGCTAAACATCGGCCGGTTGCACCAGTGACTCGACGCGGATCAGGTGCCCAACATACAATCCGCGTTTCAACGTCCATCGACGATGGATTGTGGGAAAGCGCCCTCCACGGCTTACATCTAGGACTCCTTTCCTGGCCCAATTGTACTCGGAAGTCCTGGTACCGGAGATGGCCGTTCGTATTCGAAATCAGGGGAAATCCGTACCAGCGTACTTCCGGTATACAACGGCGCAGTACTCAGTCCCGAACGATGCGCAAATGACCGGTGCCGAGACCTCGCACATTGGCTGCGTACGTTATCCAACAAGGACAATAGTACTGATGGCCGACCACCATTTCTAGATGTGCCGCTATGTCAAAGAGGCAGGATTTGTACATTCGGCCTTGGGCCTGACGGGATGAGAGAGGGGAGTCGCGGTCTGAACCGCGAACCGGGCGCCATCACTGGCGCCCGGTTCGGTGGCTGTGGTCGTTGGCCCGCTCGCTCGGCGACCGAGCGGGTGTCTGCGCGTTAGGACTCGTCCAGATCGAGCGCGACACTGTTCATGCAGTAACGCTGGCCACCGGCCTCGATCGGGCCGTCGTCGAAGACGTGGCCCAGGTGCGAATGGCAGCGCGCACAGCGGACTTCGGTGCGGACCATGCCGAACGAGCGATCCTCATGCAGTTCGACAGCGTCCGGTGAGATCGTCTCGGTAAAGCTCGGCCAGCCGCAGCCGGAGTGATACTTCGTGCCGCTATCGAAGAGCGGATTACCACAGGCGGCGCAATGATAGGTGCCATCCTCGTCGGCATCGACGTACTTATTGAGGAAGGGCCGCTCGGTGCCGGCCCGGCGCAACACATCATACTGCTCCGGTGTCAGGATCTGGCGCCACTGTTCATCAGACGCCGGGAGCGGCTTGAGCTTCAGGTCAAGATCGGATCCGCCAGCCACGGCCGGTACGGGGCAGGTGACACCGGTTCCGGCCAAACCGCAGTAGCCGTTCGGCACTTTGTGCAGATACTGCTGGTGATACTCCTCGGCGTAGTAGAAGGGGCCGAGCGGCGCGATCTCGGTTGTGATCTCACCACGTCCGGCCTGCCGCAATTCGGCGTTGTAGGCGGCGCGGGTCGCTTCGGCCAGCAGACGCTGCGACTCAGTGCTGTAGTAGATTGCCGAGCGGTAGTTGCTGCCGATATCGTATCCCTGGCGCATCCCCTGGGTCGGGTCGTGTGCCTCGAAGAAGATGCGCAGGAGTGCTTCGTACGAGATTTTGTCCGGATCGAAGACGGCGAGGACCGCCTCGGCATGGCCGGTCTTCTCGCTACAGACTTCCTTATAGGTGGGATTCGGCGTCGAACCGCCACTGTACCCCGCCGCCGTGGCGTACACACCCTCGGTCTGCCAGAAGAGCCGTTCCGCGCCCCAGAAGCAGCCGAGCGCGAAGACGGCTGTTTGCAGCCCGTCCGGGAAGGGCGGCTGGATCGGCGTTCCCAACACCGCGTGCGTGCTCGGAATCGCGTAACTCGGCTGCGCGCGCCCGGGCAGCGCATCCTCCGGCGCGATGACGGATGAGGTATGGCGTTTGAAAAACATACATTTCTCCCAGGTATGGCCGGCGTCGGCAAGCACCTATCGCGCTCCACTCAACGCCGTGCGAGCACAAGGTATTCCGTGACTGTGCACACATAAGTATAGCGAACCTGGGAAGGTCTCCCGCCTGGTGGCTGCCAGGTTGCCTTGCCGAACGAACGGAGCCGGGTCAGTCCATCTCATCCACGGCGTCGGCGATCAAGGCGCCGATTTTGAGCGAGGACGTGGCGGCGGGAGAGGGTGCGTTACGCACGTGCAGGACCCGGTTATCTTTGTCGAGGATGAAGTCATCGACGAGGTTGCCGTCTTCGCTGAGTGCCTGAGCGCGGACGCCGGAGGGCCCGGGAAGCAGGTCATCCATTTCCAGTTCGGGGATGTATTTCTGAAGTGAAGCGAGGAAGCGGCGCTTGCTCAGGTCGCGCGCCATCTCATCGAAGCCGGTGCGCCAGTGCTTGCGAGCGAAGGCGCGGAAGCCGCCGAAGCGGGCCATGTCGCGCAGATCGCCGGGGCGCAGGTCGGCGAAGCGATAGCCCTCGCGCGAAAAGGCGAGCACCGCGTTCGGCCCGAGCCAGGCATCGCCGTTCATACGGGGAGTGAAGTGCACTCCGAGGAAGGGGAAGCGCGAGTCGGGCACTGGATAGATGTTGCTGCGCACCAGGTTTCTTCGTTCCGGTCGCAGGATGTAGTAGTCACCGCGGAAGGGAACGATGCGCGGATTGAGCGGGGCGCCGGTCAGGGACGCAACACGGTCCGCATACAGTCCGCCGCAGGTGACGACGCGCTTCGTCTCGAAATCGCCATGGCGCGTGCAGACGAGCGTTTTGGTCGCGCCGCGAATGATGCTGACGACTTCGTGATTGGTCAGGATGGCGCCACCAGCGGCGCGAATGTCGTTGGCGTACGAGGCGGCCACCTGGCGATAGTCGACGATACCGGTGCGGGGCGAGAGAATGGCACGTATGCCGGTGACGTGCGGCTCGATTTCGCGGAGTTCGTCCGCATCGATCATACGCAGTCCGAGCACACCGTTTTCCTGACCGCGCTCGTAGAGCGCCTCAAGGCGCGGCAACTCCGATTCATCGGTCGCCACGATCACCTTACCGCAGAGGCGATAGGCGATGTCGTGCTCGTCGCAGTAGCGCATGAGGGCATCTGAACCGGAGACGCAGAGACGTGCCTTCAGCGACCCGGGGGCGTAGTAAATCCCGGAATGGATGACGCCGCTGTTGTGCCCGGTCTGGTGCTCGCCGATGGCCGGCTCTTTCTCCAATACGACCAGGCGCTGTTCGGGGTGACGCTCTAGAATCTCGCGCGCCGTGGCAAGTCCGACGATACCGGCGCCGACCACCACGATATCGCCCGACCAGCTTTCGCCCCCGCTCCGCGTCTCCCCGGCTCCCGTCACTCCACTCATACCATCCCCCACAACCGTTCACCTGCACGACGTTCTTCTGCCAGTGTACGAGAAATTGGGTCAATCGTCGTCGCCTGCCGTCAGTCCGGCGCTAAACCGACAGGCGGAGAAGACGAAGCCCACTAAAAAGGCTATTCGACGTGGACTCGATGGCGAACAACCAAACCCTCGCGAGCGTTCCAACCCTCAGTCCCTTTAGCGGGCTTCGCCGATGGAGCCCGGGCATTGATCCCCGGGCGGGATGCGGGCGGCGCCCCGGTAATCGGCGCGCTTCGACGTCCTCCCGGGCGAGGTTCGGGCGTCGTCCAGGTAATCGGTGTGATTCGACGTGCCCGATTTGGCGTTGCCGAAAGCCAACCTCAGCGGCGCGCCACATCGTTTCGCTGTGCGGCTGCATGCGGGGCATCGCCCTTCGTCCCGCGTCTGCTCGAAAGCGGCTATGATGCCGTCAGCGCCGTCTGAGGAACGGCCGGATTCGCGTACAGGCGTAGAGAAGGAAGGCGTTGGGCGATGGCGACACCGATGTTCGATCTTGTGAAGACGCTGACCGAGATTCCGGGGCCGATCGGTCAGGAGGAGCGCGTCCACGAATGGTGCGCCAAGCACTGGTCCGGCTTCGCCGAGCAGGTGGAGATCTCGCCGGTCGGGAATGTCGTGGCACGCGTCGGCGGCAGCGGACCGCGACTGATCGTGCTGGCGCACGGCGATGAACTGGCACTGATGGTGAAATCGATTTCGGAGAACGGCCTGCTGCATGTCTGGCCCGCCTGGCGCGACAGCCGGGGCAAACCGCCGCACTGGTACAGCCCGGTCAACCAGCCGGTGGTGGTGGTTGCTGAGAACGGGCCGGTCGATGGACAGCTCTGCTATGCGAGTGGTCATGTCATCGGCGGCGCCTCCGATAAGGAATCGTTCATCTGGGATGACTGGTTTGTCGATCTCGGCTATTCGAGTCGCGAGAAAGTCGAAGGCCTCGGCATCCATCCGGGTACCCGGCTCGTCGTCAATCCGCCGACGCGCCGGCTTGGCGAGACGATCGTCGGCAAGGCGATGGACAACCGCGCGGCGCTCTCGATCGCGACCTCGGTGGGCGAACGTGCCGAGGCGGCGAAGCTGAACTACGAACTCTGGATCGGCTCGACGGTGCAGGAGGAGAACGGCCTGCTCGGTGCCTCGAGCATCGCCGAGGTGGCACACTTCGATGCCGCTATCAACCTTGATGTCGGGCTCTGTGGTGAGGTGCCGGGCACCAAGAACGAGAATCATCCCTCGAAGCTCGGCGGCGGCCCGATCATCGTGCATCAGGACGCGTCGGTACATTACTCGCACCGCATGTCG
This sequence comes from uncultured Thermomicrobiales bacterium, assembly GCA_937891245.1. Lineage (GTDB taxonomy): Bacteria > Chloroflexota > Chloroflexia > Thermomicrobiales > Thermomicrobiaceae > CALAGB01. The sequence goes on from CALAGB010000103.1 coordinate 4,899, forward strand.
ATGGCGCTGGTTGAGGCGGGGGCGGCTGCCGGGCTGCCGGTGCAGCAGGCGATCTTCCAAAACTACGGCAGCGACGGTGCCGAATTGATCCGGCGCGGCATCGAGACGGTATTGCTCACGTTCCCGACGCGCTACACGCATTCGCCGAATGAGATGGTGGTCGAGCGCGATCTGGTGCAGTGCGTCGATCTCATTTTGGCATTTCTGGAGCGCGAGCCGCTGCCGCCGCGCTGGCCGGTAAGCTAGCTTCGTTTACGCCCGGCGCCGGTTCAGCAGTCGAACACCGACCAGCAGATCTCGTTGCGCAGGCGTTGGTCGTCGAGGACGAGGGCGCGGATCGCCTCGGGCAGCTGGTCGCGTTGCCAGCGGCATTCGCATTGTCCTGCTCGCGTACCTTCACCGTCCGGTGCGGCCGCCTGGGCCGCCTTGATCGCATAGGCGGCCGCACCTAGTTCGTGCGCGGCCACATGCGCGACGCATGCGGCCTGACCGGCTGCGTAGGCGGCGTGCCGAGCCGCCCCACGGAGATCTCTGGCGGCCGCCATCGCATGACCGCCTGCTGCCCGGGACTGGGACATCGTGAGTTCGCCGCCCGCCCAGGCACGGATCTGCTCGATCGCCCGACGCGGTCGCGGATCATCCGGTCGAACCGCCTCGAAGTGGGGCAGGACGTGCTCGGCGCAGGTGGCCGACCAGAGGGCAAGCAGCCGGTGATCCTCATCGGTCAGGATTCCGCCGCGGCGGATCGTGATGAAGCGCGGGTCGCGTATTTTGGGGAGGATCACGGCTGGCATCCCTTCGTTTCATGCGTCCGGCAGCGGGTCTGGCACCCTGACAAGTATGTTCGGAGTGGTCCCACTACGTCCACGGAAAATGCCCGCGCGGCGCGATTCCGCACGTATCCGGCAATACAGGGTAGAATTGGCCGCCGGGACCGGCATCCCCAGAGACGCGCGGAGATAGAGTAGGAGATGATTGACGCACAATGGATGTGACTGAGCTTGTCGCCACGGCGGTGCGCAACTATGAAAACATTACCCCAACTCCGATCCCGGAAGAGTTGACGCCGGAGACGGCCGCGACGGTCATTCCGGACCCGCTCGGGTTCGCACTCGGTTGGGTGCTGGCCGACGCCATCGTCGCCAATCGTTATCACGGCTCGGCGATCGATGCCCTGCCGGTTTGCCATCCGGAGCATGGTTGGGATCGGATTCTCTTGACCCGACGCGTGAGCTGTACGCTCTGCGCGCAAGAGTCGGCCGATTCGTTCGGCACGATCATGCTCACCGGCGAGGACGCGCCCATCTTTATCGCGCGCGATGGCAGCGAGACATCGTACGGCTCGCTCCTGCGCGAAGATGCAGAGAAGGCGGTGGCGCGGCTGCTGGAGCAGGTGCCGCAGTTCGGCATTCTGGTCGGCGAACATGCCAACTGCTGGCACTCGCGGGCCGAGCGCTATCCGGATATTTATCACGCGGTCGCGCGCACCATCATCGAAAACCCGGGTGTCATCGCCCTGCGCGAGATCTTCGTTGATGAAGTGCAGTTCGAGGGCACCTTTCACCCGATATATCTCATGACTGGCGCCTTGACCAAGGGTCTCACCTACAACTGGTTTGCCGTCGAAAGCCCCGACTACGTCTCCTTCTTCATGATTGACGGCGGCTCGACAATCTACCAGACCGACACCGGCAACTGGGCGACGGTCGGCAAACAGCTGAAAGAAGAAGACCGCGACGGCGTTCGTAAGCGCATCCTCGCCTGGCTGCGTATCGAGGGAAACCCGGATCGGGATACGGTCGACTAGACGCCGACCTTCAGCGTCGTGACCCTTTTTCCGGAGGCCACGATCCACGTTTCGGTAGCTGAAACT
>CALAGB010000104.1 GCA_937891245.1 uncultured Thermomicrobiales bacterium
TGCCAGTTGTGCCGGTGCGTTTTTGCCCTGTCCTATCAGCGGCCGGATGCGTGAGATCGAATTGCAAGGCGCACTACGCGGACTCGCCAACGCTCTGCAAAACATCGCGCCGCTCTATCTGATGTGCGACCCGCGTGACATCGGCGTCTACCCACAGGTTCGCTCGCCTTTCACTGATCGCGCCACCATCTACCTCTACGACCAGATCCCCGGCGGCGTCGGCTTCAGCGAACGCCTCTACGATCTGCACCACGACCTCCTGCATGGCGCCCACGACCTCATCCGCGCCTGCCCCTGCGACTCCGGCTGCCCCTCCTGCGTCGGCCCGGCCACGGAGGTTGGCGCTGGAGCCAAGGCGAACACGCTGGGGATTTTGAAGGCGATGCGGGAGCGAGGAGACATGAGAGGCGCAGGATGAATGGCGGTGAATCGAACGAACATTTGGTGGATTTGGTTCGCACGCTCGCGAAGCTGCCGAGGGAGACTGAATGGGTCGAATTCAAGTTGAACAAGGCAGTGCCGGAAGAGATCGGTGAGTATGTTTCCGCCTTGGCGAACTCAGCCGCCCTTGTTGACGAGGCGTGCGCCTATCTCGTCTGGGGTATTGACGATTCGAACCACCAAATCCTTGGTACCAACTTTTCGCCGTGGACCATGCGAGTGGGCCAAGAGGAATTGGAGAGCTGGATCGTTCGACTCCTGACGCCGCGACTTCACCTCCAGTTTGAGTCAGTCGAGGTAGACGGAAAGACCGTAGTCCTCTTGGAGATACCGCGCGCCTCGAACCAGCCCGTTCAGTTCAAGAAGCAGAAATACGTCCGCATCGGCTCGTACACAAAGAACCTCGCGGAATTTCCTGAAAAAGAACGCGCGTTGTGGCGGGCCTTTGACCGCACACCGTTTGAGGATGCCATCGCCCAAGATCGCTTGAGCGTGGGCGAAGTTCTCACGTTACTCGACTATCCGACGTATTTTCGGCTAGTAGGTACCCCAGTGCCGTCGAGTCCAGACTTGATCATTCGCGTCCTAGAAAGCGATGGACTGACGCGAGCGTCGGGTGCTGGCGATTGGGCGATCACCAATCTTGGCGCGATTCTGATCGCTAGGAATTTGACTGATTTTTCATCAGTTAGGCGGAAGTCACTGCGAGTCATCCTCTATCGTGCGAATAGCCGGGCCGAGGCAATTCGGGAACGAGAAGGTCGTAAGGGATATGCAAGCGAGTTTGAGGATTTGATCACATATATTCGCGATTTCTTGCCCGAGAACGAGGTTATCGGGCAGGCATTGCGAACGACCGTCTCGATGTATCCGGAACTTGCTATCCGCGAACTTGTGGCGAATGCGCTCATTCATCAGGACTTCTCGGTGACTGGTGCAGGCCCACTGATCGAGGTCTTTTCTGATCGTTTGGAGATAACGAATCCTGGTTTACCGATCGTTAGCCCCGACCGCTTTCTCGATGCACCACCTCGTTCTCGAAACGAACGGTTGGCGTCACTCATGCGCCGCATGGGCATCTGCGAAGAACGAGGCAGCGGCATCGACAAGGTCGTCTTCGAAGTAGAGTTTCATCAATTACCCGCGCCAAAGTTCGAAACGATATTAGAGTCAACCCGGGCCTCGTTGTTCGCGCCACGGCCGCTCGGCGAAATGGAAAAGGAAGATCGGATTCGTGCATGTTATCTTCATGCATGCCTACTTTACGTGACCGGCCGATACATGACTAACTCGACGTTGCGGGGGCGGTTTGGCATTGAATTGAGAAACAGCGCTACTGCTTCTCGACTTATTAGGGAAGCGGTCGATGCGAAAGTCATCGCGCCGTTCGATGCGAACGCGGCGCCTAAATTAATGAAATACGTGCCCTTCTGGGCATGACATCCGGCTACTCTGGTACTTGATGGGTAGTTGATCGATTGCTGTGGAAACCGCCGTGCGAACGCCAGAAGCACCACGAAAACCGCGAACGTACAGGTTGATTGCGATCTGGCTTGTCAATAGATTTACTTGATGGGTACTTGATTAACTCTATAGAGTTGCCAAGGTCGATGAGGACGCAGAGAAGCTGCTCTCAGTGGACGAGACGCCGGAACTACCTGGCTTCATATTCTCGACCATACGCTTGACCCGCCCCTCTCCTCCCGGTATAATCCATTGGATCGGTTGCTGGCGGGAGTGTACGGACACCGGGAAGCTGGGCCTTGAAGCAGCAGATGTTTGATCAACCACATGCCTTCGACAGTGTGAGTGAATTCCGGCCTTTGGGTTCCGATCGAACCCAAAGGCCTTTTTTCTTGTTGGGGATCATGAGAGGGGTGCGACGTTGGCAATCGTGATTCGCGGCGGCCGGATTGTCGATCCTTCACAAGGTCTTGATGCGGTCATGGATCTGTTGGTTGATCGCGGACGAATCGCTGAAATTGGCGCGATGTTGAACGTGCCGAATGGCGCCGAGGTGGTGGATGCACAGGGCATGGTGGTGACGCCGGGCCTGATCGACGTGCACGCGCATCTCCGCGATCCGGGCTTTCCGGCGAAGGAGACGCTCGAGACCGGTGCGAGATCGGCCGTGCAGGGCGGCTTTACGACGATCTGTTGTATGCCGAACACGAACCCGGCACTCGATCGCGCCGAACGGATCGCCGATATCGTTGAACGGGCGCGCGATCTACCGGTGCGCGTCTTCCCGCTCGGGTCGATCACGGTCGGCCGGGCGCTGGAAGATTTGGCCGACTTGGAGGCGATGGCGCGGGCTGGGGCGGTTGGCTTTTCGGACGACGGCGAAAGCACGCGCAATTCGCAGGCGATGCGTACGGCGCTGGAATGGTCGGCCGGCTCCGGCTTGCCAATCATGGTCCACTGCGAGGACTGGAGCCTGATCAACGGCGGGGTCATGCATGAGGGCGCGGTCTCGCGTGAGCTGGGATTGTCGGGGTTGGCCGCCGCTGCCGAGGAGATCATCGTCAGCCGAGATATCGAGTTGTCGCGCATCACCGGCGGATGGCTGCATGTCTTGCATGTCAGCACTGCGCGCGGGCGCGAACTCGTGCGGCAGGCGAAGCTCGATGGATTGAACGTGACCGCCGAGGTCATGCCGCACCATCTCCTCTTGACCGACGAGTGGGTCGCCGGGCGACGCCGCTTCGTTGGCTCGGATACACTGTTCGAGGGGCCGTGCCCCGATCCGAATGCCAAGGTAAATCCACCTTTGCGCACGGAAGCCGATGCCGAAGCGCTGCTGGCAGGGCTGATTGATGGCACCTTCGATATTCTTGCCACTGATCATGCTCCGCATGCGCCGGCCGACAAACCGGTCGATTTGAGGCGTGCCGCCTCGGGCATGATCGGCTTTGACGTCGCGCTTCCGCTGTTATTGACGCTCGTACGAGATGGACGGTTATCAATGCCGCTTCTGGTCGAACTGCTCTCGGTACGTCCAGCCGATCGCTTTCACCTGCCGGGAGGAACGCTCAGGCCTGGCTCGGTAGCGGACGTAACGATTATTGATCCCGACCGGGAATGGACTATTGATGAATCGTCGATCGCTTCGCGCAGTAAGAACACACCGCTCCTTGGCATGACCCTGCGTGGACGAGCGCATCTGACGATGGTTGAAGGGAAGATTCGATACCGTGCCTAACCAAGTATTGCGTGGCGCTCTGATTCTTGAAGATGGCCGCATCTTTCGCGGCGAGCCGTTCGGTGCTCTGGTCGACGCCGAAGGAGAAGCGGTCTTCAATACGACGATGACCGGTTACCAGGAGGTCTCGACCGATCCATCGTTCTACGGCCAGATCGTCTGTATGACCTATCCATTGATCGGCAACTACGGCGTAACGCCGGACGACGATCAGTCGCGACAACCCTGGATCGCCGGAATGATCGTGCGCGAGTATTGTGATGAGCCGGAGAACTGGCGTTCCGAAGGAACCTTTGCCAACTACCTGCGCGAGCATGGCATTCCGGCGCTGCATTCGGTCGATACGCGTGCGCTGACCCGCCATATCCGCTCGCACGGCGACATGCGTGCATTGCTCGTCTCGGATGCCGCCGCGCAGAGCGATGAAGATCTGCGTGAGCGCGCGCGACACGCCTGGGCGCCGGGCGATGTCAACGTCATCAAGGATGTGTCGATCGACGAAGAACGCGAAGTGAGCGCCAGCGGCCCCCTTCATCTCGCTCTGATCGACTGCGGCGTCAAGGAGAACATCATCTGTTCGCTGCAGCGGCGCGGTGTTGAGGTGACGGTCGTGCCGTACGACACGCCGGCCAGTGATGTGCTGGCGCTGGGAGTCGACGGCGTGTTGACCTCACCGGGCCCGGGCGACCCGGTCAACACCGGTGATGCAGTCGAAGTGATCCGTGCGATCGTCGATTCGGGCATCCCGTATATGGGCGTTTGCATGGGCCACCAACTGCTCGCGCTAGCGGTGGGAGCGTCGACGAACAAACTGAAATTTGGGCACCGTGGCGGCAATCATCCAGTCAAAGATCTGGCGACCGGCGCTGTCTACATCACCTCGCAAAACCACGGCTACCAGGTCGATGCCGCCAGTGTGCCCTCCGAACAGGGCTGGCGTGTATCACAGATCAACCTGAACGACGGCTCGGTTGAGGGACTGGAGCATGTTTCGATGCCGGTCTTCTCGATCCAGTATCACCCGGAAGGTTCGCCCGGTCCGCAGGACAACCAATATCTCTTCGATCGGTTCATTGATACGGTGCGTAGACACCGCGAAAAACGAATCGTTCAGGGTAACGGTGCGGTGACGGCTTCGGCCGAGTTGCAGGAGCGCTAGGAGAGATGGTGGAGTCCGCGAATCAACTGAATAGTGTGCTGGTGATCGGCTCCGGCCCGATCGTCATCGGCCAGGCGGCCGAGTTTGACTACGCCGGGACTCAGGCGCTTCATGCCCTGCGCGAGGAAGGGATCCGCTCGATTCTCGTCACCTCGACCCCCGCCACGATCATGACCGACGAGGATGTTGCCGACGTCGTCTA
>CALAGB010000105.1 GCA_937891245.1 uncultured Thermomicrobiales bacterium
GTGACTATTTTTTTTTTTTCAAGCAGAAGACGGCATACGAGATTACAAGGTCACTGGAGTTCAGACGTGTGCTCTTCCGATCTTCTTGCTCCAGTTCAGCGATCGCCTCGCCGAGCGTGGCGGGAAGCGTGGCGACGTTGCGACGGCGCAGATCTTCTTCGGTGAAATGGTAGAGATTCTCTTCGACCGGCTCCGGCAGCGGCAGTTCGTTCTCGATGCCGTCAAGTCCGGCGGCCAGCATGACCGTGTAGGCGAGATACGGATTGGCCGACGGATCGGGGCAGCGGAGCTCAATCCGTGTTGCCGGGGTTCGGCCCGCGCGCAACGCCGGAATGCGTAGGAGCGCCGAGCGGTTCTGGCGCGCCCAGCTGACATACACCGGTGCTTCGAAGCCCGGCACCAGCCGCCGGTAGGAATTGACCAGCGGCGCCAGCACGGCGGTCATGGCGCGCGCGTGCTTCAGTTGTCCGGCGATGAAATGCTTGGCGGGTTTCGAGAGACCGTAGTTGTCGTCGGTATCAACGAAGGCGTTGTCGTCGCTCTCCAGAAAGGAGAGGCTTTGGTGCGTGTGCATCCCTGAGCCAGCGATGCCTTCGACCGGCTTCGGCATGAAGGTGCAATGGAGATCGTGCTGCTGGGCGATCGCCTTGAGCGTGAACTTGAAGGTGACCACCTGATCGGCGGTCAGCATCGCGTCGGCGTACTGCATATCGATCTCGTGCTGGCCGATCGCCAGTTCATGATGCCCCGCCTCAACCTTGATGCCCATCTCGTGCAGCGCGCGAATCATATCCTTGCGCACTTCGGCGGCGAGATCGGTCGAGAGGTCGAAATAGCTTCCCCGGTCGTGCGGCAGCGCATCGATCTTCCCGTTGGTGATGTGGAAGAGGAAGAATTCGAGTTCCGGTCCGGTCTTGTAGCTATAGCCGAGCTTTGCCGAGCGCTCGAGCTGGCGCAGCAGGACGGCGCGTGGGTCGCCGGGGAAGAGATCACCGTTCGGCTTGAAGACCCAGCAGATGACGCGTGCGGTCGTGTTCGGCCCCTGATTCCAGGGGAGGACCCGGAAGGTCGTCAGATCTGGCATGAGGAACATATCGCTCTCGGCGATGCGCGCGAAACCGGCGATCGCCGAGCCGTCGAACCACTGTCCATGCTCGATAACGGCCGGGAAGATGTCGATCGGGATCGTCACCATCTTGACCATCCCCATGACGTCGGTGAATTGCAGGTTGACGAACTGCACCCCGGCGGCTTCGGCGCGTTGCAATACGTCACCAGGCTCCGGTGCCTCTACCTGCCTACCTGCCGGTACGATTCCGACAACCACCCTCGGCCTCCTCTTGAGCCTGCGCGACGCGAAACCCAATCCGCCGCACCCAGTGCATCGAACTCTAACCGCTGCACGTTTACGCGACTACGGCCTTCAGCCCGAATCATGATCCGATCTATTGTGCGAGCCGCACAAGACGAGAATGTACCTTGCTTGCGCCGCTCGACTCGATTTGGTGCTGCTGATGGTAAACCGGATGGCGCGGAAAGACCAATGGGGATGGGGAGAAGAGGTTTCGGCGATGAAGTCGACTTTCTCGCGCGGAATAATAATGAACTCTGCGCGCTCTGCGTCGCTGCGCGTGAAAGACCATGACTCGATCTTAGTCGCCCGGCGACGGCTTCTCCAGGGCGCCGCCGGCTGTGGTGGCCTCGGTCGGGTGGTGGGCGCGGTAGAGCCAGCCGGCGGCGACACCGATCGCGCAGAGGCCGGTCATAACGCCGACGGCCAGGCGGACGTTGAATTGGTCGGCCAGCGTGCCGATCGCCAGGGCCCCAACCGGTGTCATGCCGGCGTTGAGCAAGATATAGAGGCTCATGACACGGCCCCGGAGCGGGCTGGGCGCCGTCATCTGGATGCGCGTGTTGGTCGTCGCGGTGTAGCTAATGCTGGCAAAGCCGAGGATCAGCAGAATGGCGATCGTGAGCGGGAGCCTGGTTGAAAGGGCCAGCAGTCCGAGCAGAAGCGTGAATGAGGTGGCCGCGATCAGCAGGAAGCGCTCGCTTGGTCGATTGAGATAGGCGATGGTGAGCGCGCCGGTGAGCGCCCCGATTCCGATCGAGGTGGTGAGACCGCCGAAGCCGAGCGCGCCGATGCCGAGCACATATTTGGCGATGAGCGGCAGGATCACTGTGAAGTTGTAGCCGAACGTGCCGATGAAGGCGAGCATCATGAGCGGCATCAAGACGGCCGGTGTCTGCATCGCATAGGCAACGCCCTCGCGCATCCGAGTAAAGACCGGGCCACGCACCGGCACGGGCACATCGTGGAATTCGGCCGGCCGCATCAGGATCAACCCGGCGATGACCGCGAGAAAACTGACCGCATCGATATAAAACGGAATATCAATAGTAAAAGCTGCGATCAACACGCCACCAATTGCCGGACCTACGATACGTGCGGCATTGAAGAGGCTCGAATTGAGGGCGATCGCATTCGGCAAGTTTTCTGGCCCCACCATCTCACTGACAAACGCCTGGCGCGTCGGATTATCAAAGGCGGTTGCCAGCCCGAGGAGCGACGCCAGAATATAGAGATGCCAGATCTGGATCTGATGGGTCGTAATCAACACCGCGATGATGAGCGAATCGACCGCCATGATCGACTGCGTGATGATGAGCACCGGTCGCTTCGGAAAGCGATCGGCCAGCACCCCGCCGAAGAGCGCGAGAAACGTGATGGGGAGCGACTGAAGTGCTGTCACCAGTCCCAGCTGGAAGGAGGAACCGGTCAGTTGCAGGACGAGCCAGGCTTGCGCCACACGCGAAATCCAGCTTCCCATTCGCGAGAGAAGCTGGCCCGACCAGAAGAGGCGGTAGTTGTAATTCTCGAATGATGAGAAGGCGCGCTTGAGCGAGCGCCGGCCAGTGCCCGGACCGGCGCCCGCGGGGGTATCGCTCTCCTCCGTTTTTCGCTGCTCCGTTTTCATCTCGCTATGATACGAATGCAGCGGAACAATGCAATAGTACTCAATTAATAGTCTGGATCTGTTAATTGAGTTGCACTTCAGAGAATCTGGATCGTGTCAGCAGCCCCCGAACGTCCAACGCGTCGGCGTCTGTAGAAAATCGTGCTCCAGCCAGGCGAAGACGCGGCGCGGACGGACGAAGAACGTGCCGCCATCCGCGCTCTCCGGCCGGATCGCATACTTGGCGTCGTAGGTATCGACATAGCGCGCGAAGAGCGCCGGATCGGTCAACGGCTCGGCCACGCCTTCAAGAATGACGACCTCATCGCCGCTCTCCAGATTGATCGACAGGCGCGGATCGCGTGCAAGATTTCGCCCCTTGCGCGAAGTGACACCGGTGCCGAAAAAAAACGTGTTATCGAACCAGACGCCCCAAACTGGCGCCACCTGCGCGCGGCCATCGGCCGCCGTCGTCGCCACCCAGTAGTTCCGAGCCACCCGCATCCGCTCATCGACCCACACCCACCCAAGCATCCCCTCCGGATTCGCCTCAACGCCGTACCCCGGCGCGAACCCCGGCCGCTGCCTAAGCGCATCGCGTTCCGCGTTCGTCATCATCGTCTCCGCCATTGTTCCTCCTTGTTCACATCGCGCTTCAAAGACACGCGTATCAGAATAGCGGCAAAAGATGACAGGGCGTGTCGTATTTGACTTGACTTGACAGAGTGTTCGCGTTATGCGAACATTGCGACACGCGAGGAGAGCGGCAAGTGCGCGTCATAAGCAAGCGGAAGCTGGATTCATTTGCCCGACAACACGCGGATGCAGGCAAGGCTCTAGACAGTTGGTTTCGTGTCGCGTCAGCCGCTCAGTGGCGGAATCTCGCTGAGGTACGACGAACGTATCGGAGTGCAGATCCTGTTCAGCAATGGACGATCTTTAACATCCGTGGTAATGCTTACCGCCTTATTGCCGAAATCGATTACGAACGCCAAATCATTTTCATCCGGTATGTGCTTACCCATGCGGAGTACAGTCGGGAGCATTGGAAGCGCTGAGAACGGAGGCCACACATGGCAACGACGATGCAAAGGCCTACACCGCCAAGCAATGAGTATCTCGAGTTGGTCCGCGCCTTCCCGCCACGCATGATTCATGATGACGAGGAGCTTGATCAGGCGATCGCGGTTGCTGATGAACTGCTCGATCGCCCGGATCTCTCGTCGGATGCGCGGGACTATCTGGCGGTGCTTGGCTTGCTCATCGAAGATTACGAACGCGCACAGGTTGAGCTTCCAATCGTTTCGGGTGTTGATCTGCTTCGACACCTGATGGAAGAGAACGATCTGAGCCAGAGTGATCTGGCGCCGCTGTTCGGTGGCAACCGCTCGATCGTTTCGGAAGTGCTGAATGGCAAGCGCCGGTTGGCTTTGAGCCATGTCCAGCGCCTCGCGGAATATTTTGGCCTTCCAGTTGACCTATTTATCGATCGAGAACGCTGACACAGATGGACTTGCGGGAACGAACATGCGACGAATGAAGCAATGATGCGGGGACTCTGGTATCCACAATCAACTCAGGAAGCCTCGTTGCCTCATTAATCTCCAATCCGGAGTACCGCCGCGAGTTGGAGGCGGCGGAGTGTGAGCCCGATGAGCACGGCGATCGTGAGGCTCAGGCAGAGCAGCCCCGCATCCACCACGATGAGTACCGACCAGTCCACGGTCAGGCGAACGATACCACCCGGCCCGGCGAGGGCATCCAGATCGATCGCGGGCGCGATGAGACAGGCGATGCCGATTCCCAGTGCGGCTCCCAGTACGCCGGCCAGGATCGCCGGCAGAACCTGCTCGACGATCGTGAGGCCGATCGCCTGACGTGTTGAGAGTCCGAGCGTGCGAAGGTAACTCAGGTCGCGTCGTTGGCCGGCCGTGGTCAGCGCCAGCACCGCGATCATCGCAGCCGCCGCGTAGAGCGATGCCAACAGCACCGTTATCCAGAAGAATTGTGTCACCCCATGGAACAGTGGGGCGCGCTGGGCAGCGGTATTGACGGCATCCCGTGAGATGAGCGTGGCGCCCGGTGCCTTGCTTTGCACGACGCTGGCGAGTTCCGCTGCCTGCACCCCAGGCACACGGAGATAGAGACGCGTGATCAACCACGGCTTGCCCGGTGTTGAAGCGCGCAGATTCGCGAGCGGCACGACGATTGCCGGCGCGTTGTCCGGCACACTCGGGAAGGAGCTTCGAACCGCGACGACCCGGCAGATGAGTTCGCTCCCATCAACGGTTAGCCGAAGTGTCGCTCCAACCCCCGGCTGATCGGGAAGAGCCCCAACAATAAGCGCTGGCAGCGGACTCGTGTTTTTCGCCGGTGCCGGATTGTCGAGTAAGGCGGCTGGGAAGTGTGGCTCGGCGTCGGTCCCGGCCGTTACTGCGGCGTAGGCATGCGTATCGAGGGCCAGCAGGGTCAGATTAGCGTCCCTTCCCTCTGGTGATACCAGCTTGATCACTGGTTTGACGACGGCTTCGGCTTCCTGCTTGACACCATCCAGTGCAGCGGAATCGAGCGCTGGTGACAGATTGCCACCCGCTGGGGCATCGACCCGGAACGCGGCCCCGGTCGTTTGCCAGGTGGCTCGCTCTTGGGCAGTCTGGGCCGAGTGACGAAGCACGGAGGAGAAGATCGCGAGGCTAATTGCCAGGAGTAACACCAGGACGGGCAGGTGGGCGATGACGGGCTGACCTGCTCCGCGTCGCAGCCCGACAAACGGGACGAGATCGCGCCGCCGCCGGGTTAGGCGAGCTAATCTGCGAAGCAATGGCGGATAGAGCCGTAGTGCGAAGATCCCTACCGTTAACCCGATCAGCACCGGCACGAGCGTGAGGTACGGGTTCGCATCGCCGTTCACGTCGGTCAGTCCGCGCTGTCGCAGCATGAAGATCCCGACGATGGTCGTGACGACTACCAATCCCTCTAGCGCCAGCCGTCTTGACGGTCGACGCTCGGCACGGGACGGAGGAACGGGCGTGCGATTGAACAGCAGCCCGAGTGGTGTCTGAATCGACGGCAGCGCCGCAAGGACTAGCAGCAACACAGCCGCTAGCGCGGTGGCTACGGCGGCACGGAGACTGGCCGGGCTACCGCGACCCGGTACCAGCGTACGAGCTCCGATGAAGCCGAGGCTGGCTGCTGGAATGACCAGGAGCAGCGCTTCGATGAGTTGGGAGAGCAGTAATTGCGCCGAACCGGCGCCCCGGCTCCGCTGCAGGGCGAGCGCGCTACGTCGGCGCTCGGCGAGCAGGACGCTGACCAGACCGAGCACGACAATAGCGAGCGCGGCCAGACCATCTGTTGCCAGGCCGAGCATCGCGTCGATTGACCGTTGCTGGCCCTGGTAGCGTTCCAGCGCGACAGGCAGGCTCGTTTGCACGCTCACAAGGTCCGGCTCATTGCTGAGAGCGCTGGCGGGCCCGAGATCGGACTGGAGCGCCTGCAGCGCCCGCGTCACCGCGCCCACATTGCTCGCGTTCAGCCGGTTCGGATCGATCGTGTAGCGCCAGGTGTACTGCCAAGCAACCGGCGCCGTGAGGCCGAGCAACGTCGGATAGGCGGCAGCGTTGATTAAGGCGATGCCGGAGACATCCGTCACATCGGGTGTCTGATAGACGGATGGCTGCGCCAGGCTGTCATCGGCAAACCAGTAGGGCGCGGCGGAATCGACTGGCTTGATCAGGCCGGAAACCTCGGCGACCAGATGATAATTGAGTAAGTCGCCGAAGACACCCGTTGTGAGTGGATCGTCGCGATCGGGTTGAAGCAGAACGCGGCTGCCGATGTGCAGGTTGAGTTTCTGGGCGGTTTCGGGGCTGACGGCGATTTCGACGCGCGGCAGCGGTTGATCGCCCAGCCCACTGCCCGCGGCGCCGAGGTCCGCCGGTGCAATCGATGCGGCAGGCTGAGGCAGACGGCCGGACACCAGTTTGATCTGCTCAGCGATGCCTGGCTCTGCCTGCAGGTGAAGGTCAAAGCGTTCGAACACCGGGTTCGCCGGTTGACCGTTTGAATCGCTCACCGTGAATGACGCCGATTGCGCCAGCATGGTGCGCTGATTGATGACCCCTTGCAAAACTGCCGGCAGCTTCGCCTGGTAGGATGCACCCATGTCGATGAGCGAATCCAGCGGGTTGTCGCGGGACGTGGATTGCACACGCCCTCGTAACGTGACGCCGATACCAGGATCCGTTGCCAGCGCGCTGCCCGCCGCCTGGCGCACGCCGGCGTCATCCATGCTCGTGGACCAGCGGGGAATGGCCGCGAGGGTAAAGACACTGAGGCAGATGATAAGCAGGAGCGCGATCACCGGCCCGTGATCGGCGCGCAAGCGTCGCAGCAGGATCAGCGCGACAAGCGGAAGACGAGTCACCTCCGATCGATGCGGTGGGGCGCTCCGTCTCTTCCCCATCGTCTATCCGGCCGGTGGCTGGCAGGTGGCCGGAACGGGCGTGTCGACCTCACGCTGGCACTCGGCCGGGTAGACGTAGACGGTCGCACTGAACGATTGGCCGCCGGAGGTTACCTGGATGCGCCAGCAGCCGGATGTCGGGAAGACGACCGTGGCGTTCCAACGGCTGCCGAACTCACCGACCGCCTGGACGAGCGAGGCCCGCAGGCTAGCCGCCGGCTCACTGCTCAATTGACCTGTGAGCGTTGGTTGATCCGCTCCCTGCGCTTGTACCGTCAGCGTATTGGGTGCCTCGGCCCAGAGGATTCCAAATCGGCTCCCAAGTGCTATGCCCGATCCTTGCAGCCAGTAGCCGGCATTATATGGGGCACCGTTGTCTTTCGGACCGTCCCACGGGGTGACGGTGCAAGCGGCCGGCAGCGGGTAGGGCTGGAGCACGCGATGGGATGCCGCAAGCTGCGCGATATCTGGACGCGTATCCGCTGGTGAGACAAAGACGACCGCCGTCAGGTGGGCGCTACCCTGCGCCACCGTAATCTGCCAGCAACCGGGATCTGAGAAGGTAACGTCGAAATCGTACAGCTCTTGCGAACCCTTGAGGTTCGGTGGCACAGACACATTACCCGACGCGCTCTGGAGGGTTTTGGCCGGGTTGTTGACCAATTGCCCACTGATCTGAGGCGCACCGCTTGTATCGGCGGGCGTTGCGATCAGCAGCGGCACCTCCCCGGCATACCAGAGTTGCGACGTTTCCGGCAGCGTCGGATCGATGCTTGAGAAGGCGGGTGGCGCCATCCAGAGATCGTCGCCGCCGTACCAATCAGGATAGAGCGGATAATTCGCCAACTGGCCCGGCCCGCTCCCGGAATAAGGCGTCACATGACATCCCTGGGCTTGGGCCGTCGCAGCGATGTCCGCAGTCGATGTTAGTGCGGGGGTGGAAACCGCCGTCGGGCTGATCGTTTCCTCGGTCTGTTGGGTGATGGGTACGTTGCCCGTGAGCGTGGCTGTTGTCGAATCCCCCGAATTGCATGCCGCAAGCACGATGAGGAGAACGACGCCGCAGAGACTCAGCCTCGCCAATACCCATTCTGGAATACGAGCGGCATCAGGACGTCGCATGAATTGTCTCTTTCAGTATTCCTGTCATTTATTATAGTCTATATCGATTATGCTGAGGCGGACAGAGAGAACGACGTTCAACGTCGGAATGTTGGACGTCATCCGCGCGTCTGCTCTCGACCTCGATCTACAGCGACGGCTGCACCAACTCACTACCCCTCGCATAGTACGATTCCACTCACCAACCCGTTCCGCTCACCCTCAGGAGGCTTCGCGTGCGTGCTGATCGGTTGTTGTCGATTCTGTTGCTGTTGCAGGTACACCGGCGGATGACGGCCGGGGAGCTGGCACGACGGCTGGAGGTATCGGCGCGGACGATTCAGCGCGATCTGGAGGCGCTCTGCACGGCCGGGGTGCCACTCTATGCCGAGCGGGGTAAAGCTGGTGGTTGGGTGCTGCCGGAGCCGTTTCGCACCAATCTGACCGGGCTGACCGAGGCTGAGCTGCAGACGCTCTTTCTGAGCACACCGGCGCGTTTACTGGCCGATCTCGGCATGAAGCAGGCGTCCGAGGCGGCGCTCATCAAGCTGCGGGCGACGCTGCCGCGCGGACAGCGGCAGGGCGCCGAACATGCGCGCCAGCGGATTCTGGTCGATCCGAGCGGCTGGAAGCGAGCGGAGGAGCAGGTTCCGGCGTTGGCGGCGTTGCAGGAGGCGGTCTGGCAGGATCGCACGGTGCGGCTTGTCTACGTGCGGAGTGACGGCACGACGGTCGAGCGGCTGGTCGAGCCGCTTGGACTGGTCGCCAAAGGGAGCCTCTGGTATCTGATCGCGCGCGTCGAGGATGCGCTGCGCACCTATCGCGTCTCGCGGGTGCAGGCGGCTGAGGTGACCGGCGAGTCGTTCGAGCGGCCGGACGATTTTGATCTGACCGCTTACTGGGAGCAGTCGAGCGCGGCATTCGTAGCTGCTCTGCCGCGCTATTCGGTGACGCTGCGCCTGCCGGCGGAGGACGTGCAGATGGTCGCGCGTCTCGGTGGGCGGGCACGGGTTGAGGAGATAGCGGAACCGGATGTCGACGGTACGGTCATGATGCGCGTCATGTTCGATACCGAGGCGGAAGCGTGTGGCTGCGTGCTCAGCTTCGGGGCGGGGGTCGAAATCGTCGAGCCGGAGGAGCTACGGGAGCGTGTCGTCAAACTCGCTGCCGAAATCCTGCGCCATTACCAGGTGCAGCCGATACTGTAGTCCTGATCTTGCTCCTGAAGTGCGAGATTCCCGCGACCAATTCTCCGACTTCTC
>CALAGB010000106.1 GCA_937891245.1 uncultured Thermomicrobiales bacterium
GCAGTCGTATCGGTGAGGACGCTAACGCTCCCGGTGTACTCCGTCGATCCTCCGTCTTTATCCTTGATCTGCGCCTTGATGCTCTGGCTGGATGTCCCACCGGCGGTGCAGGAGGCACTATTGCTGGAGCTGAACGAGCCATACCCGCTACCGCAGTCGAACGCGTATGTGAATCCCGCCGTCGTGTCAGCGGTAGACGGATCGATCGGGTTGGTGAGCGATAGGTTAAAGGTATCGCCGGAATGGACCGCGCTGCTCGGTGTGATGAAAGTCGCCGCCGGCGCGACATTTGAGACGACGAGACTGAAGCTCGTCTGGTTGGTTCCCCCGTGGCCATCGTCGCCGGAGATCGTCACGGTTCGGCTCTCGCTCGGGCCGTCGCTGGCGATGAAGCTCCAACTCCAGGTGCCGTCGCCGTTGTTGACGACCGAGCCGGCCGAGGCGCTGAGACTGACCGTGTTGTTGTCGGGATCACTGACTGTACCGGTGTCGGCTGCGGTCTGTCCCTCGCTCACGCTCACCGTCGCTTGGTCAGTTGCCAGGATCGGAGCTTGGTTCGGCACAGCATCGAGCTCGAACGCGCCAATATCACAGTGCGAGCCGGCCGGGCGAGTGTACCCGCGTTGATCGACTCCGCTGACTGGGCTGGCGGAACAGGTCGTATCGTCGCCTGCGTCGATTGCTGGGCTGCCGGGCAGGAGTGCCATCGTCTGCGTCGGACCACCATTACTGGCGAGCGCCCCGAGCATTGGATCGCCGCCGACAAGGTTGTGGCCACCGTCCGTGGTCGTGCCGTAAACATCCGCTGAGCCATTTCCGGCCACGATGCTATTCGTCACCGTTACGTTGCCACCGGCGAGACCGAGGATGCCATCTCCGAAGCCCGAGGTCGAATTGCCAGTTACGGTACTGTTGATGACGGACATAGCGGAGATGCTGCTAATGCCGCCGCCGCCGTAGTTCGCGAAATTGCCGATGATGGTACTGTTCACGATGGTGACGGTGCCAATCGCGTTATCTACGCCGCCCCCCGAGCTATTGACCTCTGTACTCGAAGCCGTGTTGTTGGAGATCGTGCTCCCGATCACGGTCACTGAACCGTAGGTGTTGTAAATCCCACCGCCTCCACCGGGTGCGGAGTTCCCCGTGATCGTGCTATTCGTCACCGTGAGCGTGCCGTGATTGTTTATGCCGCCACCGTTTTGGTAATACGTGGTGTTGTTCCCGCCGGTAATCGTAACGTCGTCGATGTTCAGCGAGCCTCCGCTGCCGACAGCGAGAACTCCGAAGGCTGGCGTGCCCGCAGCACTGCTGCGCTCGATTGTCGAGCCGTTGCCGTGAATCGTTACATCCCCTGTGATTTCAGGGAGCCCGCTGTAATTTACGTTGCCCTGGTCGTAGATTGCGGACGTCAGAACGTAGTCACCGCCGGTCGCGAGATTGATGACCTGCGGGTTGCCGCCGTTCGCCGCGATGATTGCGTCCTTGAGGCTCGCCACGTCGCCATCCGCGATTGAGACCGTGGTTGCGGCCTGGGCGACCGGTGTGATGATTAGCATCGTTGCCATCAGCGCCAGCGCCGCGGTTATTCGCCAGATCCGGCTTACACCGGTCAACTGCGTTCCCATGTACCCCTCGCCTTCTTCGATCGCGTCTAAAAGCCGCGCTGAACGATGACCTCACCCGCCATGAGTGGCTCGAACGGGATGATCTCGGTTCTCCCCCGCTCGCGATACCAGTCGTCTACGACGTTCCCTGCCTTCTCCGCCGTCGCGGAATCGACGCTGATGCAGAGACCGCCGAGCGTGCCGTCCTCGGCTTCGAATGCGATGAATGCAACGAAGCCGTGCAACGCTTCCAGTGCGGTCGCCAGTGAGCGCCCGCATCGGCCACGACCCATGGGCGGCACGTTGTCCGCGAGATCAAGGCGGAACATCAGCGCGTACATACTTGTCCCCACCGTGAGCGACGCATATCTCTCCCGTCCCAAGGGCACATCATTGGTGCGGCAATTACCTGATTCCTCTGATCGAAGTTTGGGTTGTGCAGGAGGCAGCGCCATCGAGAGATTCTTTAAAACCTCTCTATTTTTGAGGGGCGAGTCTCTCTCTATTTCAAAGTGGAGATGTGTTGGGGCTGTGCTGGGCGCGTGGCTGCGAGAAAATCGTCTGAGGGTGGAGCGCAACGGCGACCCCACGACGCCAATCGGGGGTGGGGGCGATCACTGGATTTCACGGGAATTCGCCTCAACGCGTGACGATGGAGATGCGGACGCTTCACGCGCCTTCAGCCAGGCCGCGACCTCGAACCGCGAACGGAGCCCGAGCTTCCGCAAAATGTTGTGGACATGCGCACCGACCGTTCGCGGCGCCAGGTAGAGGGCGTCGCCGATCTTCCGGTCGGTATAGCCGGCGGCGAGCAAGTGTGCTACTTCGACTTCCCGGCGTGTGAGTGGCGCGAATGTCGATGCGTGTGCAGCAGTTGATACATGCGGGGCTTGCTTTGCCAGCGTCGCACGGGCGAGCCGCGTCGCCTCAGACGGTTCGAGCGCATATCCTTCTGCCCAGACCTGTTCGAACCATTCTTCCCGCCGAAGGTCATCGATCCACTGATGGACGTCGACGAACGACACGCCGCCGACAGGGCTGCCGAGCCGATCCGATGATGCCTTGGCCGCGCCCATCATCCGGACGCCTTGCTGTGAATAACCCGCGGCGACGAAGACTTCGGCGAACGCGGTCAAATCGAAGGTTACGAACCAGCGATCTCCCAGACGCAGGTAGATCGTCAACGCCTCGTCGATCAGTTCGATCGCCTTCGCGAAGTCCTTTCGGTGCATCGCCGCCCGACCGAGCAATGATTGAGCCGTCGCGGTGAAGCGCACGTCCCCAAGCGCCTGTGCGCGATCGAGGCTCTCGGTAACCAAGCGCACACCGTCAATGCGGTCGCCTTGCATGTACCGTGTACAGCCGAGATGCAGCAGTGCTGTCATCGTACCGTGCTCGTCGCCCAGCTTCTGGCGTCGTGACAGCGCATCTTCAAGGCATGTGGTGGACCGCGCATAGTCGTTTTGTAGACGATGAATCACGCCCAGATCGGTGAGCGCGGCCGCGATCATCCGCTCATCACCCAGATCCCGTGCCATGCGGAGACTCTCGGAGGTGAGTTCTTCCGCCTCGGTGTAGCGAGATGTCAGTGTGTGGTCACGCGCGAAGACGAGACGTCCGGCACCGAGGAGTGCCCATGCTCGGAGAACGGATGGTCCGTCATGAGCCGTGCGGGCGAGAAGAACGCACAGCCAGTGCAAACCCTCCTTGAGATGACCATGTATCTCCCAGAAGCGGGCGAGTGCGACCGCTAAGCGAAGTGAGAACTCGTTTTCATTGTGCCGATCCGCCCACTCCAGCGCCGCGCGCAGGTTGCTCTGTTCGCGTTCAAGGGTTGCGAGCCAGTGTTCCTGCTTGGGTCCGAGTATCCCGATCGCGGCGCGTTCCGCGAGTTCGAGATAGAGCGTGGCATGTCTCGCTCGGATGTCCGCCGCCTCGGTCTGGGTCTTCAATGTGCCGAGTGCGAACTGTCGCACCGGCTCCAGCAGGTGATACCACGCCGCGTGATCGTCGCTCTCCGCGATCACCAGGGACTTATTCACCAGACTGGTCAGGATATCGAGCACTCTGTCCGTCGCGATGTCCGAATCCGAGCAGAGCGCTTCGGCGGTCTCGAGCTGGAAATCCCCGGCAAAGACCGACAGGCGTCGGAACACCGCCCGCTCAGCGTCGGTCAGTAAGGCGTCGCTCCATTCGAGTGCGGCGCGTAAGGTCTGATGTCGCGTTGGGGCGATGCGACTGCCGCCGGTTAGCAAGCGAAACGTATCGTCGAGACGGGTCAGGATCTGCTTGGTGCTGAGGGTGCCAACCCGCGTCGCCGCGAGTTCGAGCGCAAGTGGGATCCCCGCGAGCCGAGAGCAGATGTGTGCGACTGTCGACGCGTTCTCGGGCGTCAGCTGGAAGGAGGGCGAGACGGCCCGGGCTCGGGCCATGAAGAGTTGAACTGCTGGAGACGCCGCGATCGAGTCAACTCCCCCCAGCTTGTCGAGGTCAGGCGTCTCCAGCGGCGGTACGCGATACTGGTATTCGCCGGCGATCAGCAGCGGCTCGCGACTCGTCGTGATCACGCAGAGGTCCGGGCAGGAGCCGAGCAATGCGTCCACGAGGGCGGCTGAGGCCTCAATCAGGTGCTCGCAGTTATCCAGAACGAGCAGCGCCGGCTGCGGAGCAAGAAACGCGATCAGTGTCGCGAGGGGGGAAGTCGAACCAAGTTCGTGCAGGCCGAGTGCCGTCCCGACAACAATCGGGACAAGGTTGTCATTGCTGACGGCGGCCAACTCTGCCAGCCAGACGCGGTGCGAATACGCAGGCGCGAGATCGACAGCTAACTGTAGTGCAAGCCGTGTCTTGCCGCTGCCGCCGACCCCGGTGAGAGTGAGCAGCCGGGTTCCGCTGTTACGCAAGATATCTCGCACATCCGCCAGCGCACGGTCTCGTCCAATGAGCGGCGTACGCGGAATCGGAAACCCAGGAACCTGCTCCTCGCACTCCAATTCCGGTGCTCCTTGTGAAGTCCAGCAGGATAGCCTACGTCATCCAGCGGATGCCAGCGAATACGTGAGTTCGTACCAGCGACATTCGACCACCAATTTCATAGCACATTACCTTTGAATATGCAAAACGGGCCGTTATCGATATTCAACAACGGCCCATTTCCATGAAATCAACCCTGCTAGAAAGTCAATCTTTCTGGATTAGAGCTCCCCTGCCAGTCGAATCAACGTATCAGCTTCCTGAGTCGTCAGACTGTATCCACGCTGCTGGTTGATGAGCAGGATGTAGGAGTTGATGAAGGAGGCCTTCATCTGCTCGTTATGCATCCGTTCGGCCAACGCTACCCCACCAAGTGGCGCCGTAAGGCGCTGGGCCAGCGTCCGATTGCCCACGAATTGGTTCGTGAGTGTCGTCAGGTCGTTGGGGCTGGCCGTCACCGTGAACGTCACGGAGCCGGTACCGACGTTACCCGCGATATCGGTCGCGGTCAGCGAGACGGTGTTGCTCCCAATGTCGTAGGTGTAAGCCGGTGCGGTGGTCCCGCTACAGGTCGGTGAGACGACACCCGAGAGAGCATCACTGACCGAGCAGTTGATCGTCACCGTCTGGAGCAGGGTGTAGCTCGACTTGTCGCTCGTGAGGGTGACGACCGGTGCGGTGGCGTCGTAGGCGATGGTGGTGGAGACCGTCGTCAGGTTCCCGGCCACATCGGTGCAGCCGCCCGTCACGCTCGCGGTCGCGGTGTCCGGTCCGCTATAGGTGACCGGGGCGCAGCTTTCGATGCCCGACGTAGCGTCGTCACCGGTATACGAGAACGTGACCGGCGCATTGTACCAGCCCGCTCCGTTGGGCGCACGATCCGGGGTGGCGACGACATTGGTGGGTGCGGTCGCATCGTATTTGGGCGACGTGTTGGCGGAGGCGCTCTGGTTTCCGGCGACGTCGATGCAGGTGCCACTGGCCGACGCGCTGGCGCTATCCGGCCCGCTGTAGGTGAGACTGGTGCAGCTAGCGACGCCCGACGTCGGATCGGTGCCCGCGAAGGTGATGCCGACAGCGTGGTTGTACCAGCCGTTGGAATCGGGGTCGCGGTCGTAGCCTGCCGCGACATCGGTTGGCGCGGTGGCATCGTACTTCAGGTTGAACGCAATGAGCGCGCTGGTGTTACCGGCGTTGTCGGTGCAACTACCGGAGACCGAGGCGGTCGCGCTATCCGGCCCGCTGTAGCTGGTGCTGGTGCAGCTTGCGATCCCCGAGACGCTGTCCTGGCCGGTGAAGGTGATCCCGACGGCGTGGTTGTACCAGCCGTTGCTATCGGGCACGCGCTCGGCTGTGCCCGCAACACTGATCGGGGCCGTGGCATCGTACTTGAAGTCGACGCTGACCGGTGCGCTCGTGTTGCCCGCGTTGTCGGTGCACGTGCCGGGAACCGAAGCGGTGGCGCTGTCCGGCCCGCTGTAGGTGGTGCTGGTGCAACTCGCGATGCCGGAGATATCGCCGGTGCCGCTGAAGGTGATCGTCACGGGGCTCGTATACCAACCGCCGTGGTCGGCTGAACGGTCAGCGGAACCGCTGACGTTGGTGGGAGCGGTCAGATCGATGTTGACGCCAGGACTGCTGGTCGCCGTGGTTTGGTTGCCGGCCGCGTCGATCGCCGTTCCCGACACGGTCTGGTTCGTGCCCTCCGTTGAGATCGTCTGATCGACCGGACAGGTGGCGATACCGGAGAGCGCATCGCTGCACGTCCAGTGGATCGTCACCGTCGTGTTGTACCAGCCGTTGGCATTCGCGCTGGTGGTCGCGGTACCGAAAATCGTCGGCGCGATTGAATCAATTTTGACGGTGACCGACTG
This sequence comes from uncultured Thermomicrobiales bacterium, assembly GCA_937891245.1. Classification (GTDB taxonomy): domain Bacteria; phylum Chloroflexota; class Chloroflexia; order Thermomicrobiales; family Thermomicrobiaceae; genus CALAGB01. The sequence goes on from CALAGB010000106.1 coordinate 6,455, forward strand.
GGTCGGTTCGACATTGCTGGCGTGGTCGGTACTGAAGAAGGTGATGGTATGCACACCATCGCCGGTCACGCTGAATGGAGCGGTGTAGGCGTGCGGACCGTCGCTATCGACCGTGTAGCTGGTGCTGGCGACCCCGGTGCCGGGATCGACGGCGCTCAGAGTGATAATGACGGTCTGCTTCGTCCAGTTACCGAAGGTGTACGGCGACGAATCGGTGTTGACCGCCGTTGCCGTTGTGACCGGTGGCTGCGTATCGGCGACATCGAGCGTCTGCTGGACCTGCGGGGCCGCATTGTAGTTCGTGTCACCCGGTTGATCGGCGTTGATCGTGCACGTGCCCGTCGCGATGAAGGTGACCATACTGCCGGAGACGGTGCAGGTATCGGTCGTGGCGCTGCTAAAGGCCACGGTTAGACCGGAGGTAGCGCTGGCGTAGCTGCTGATGTCGAAGGCGGGATCGCCGAGCGACTTGGCGGGCAGGGTCGACAGATCGAAGCTGAGCGTCTGATCGGCTTTCGCAACGGTAAGGGTACCGCTCCCGCTGCTGGCGCTGTAACCGCTGTCGCCAGCGAACGAGGCGCTGACGGCCCCGGAATGGCTACCGCCGCTGATACCGCTCAAGCTGGCATTGCTGAGCGTCGCGACACCGCTGCCGTTGGTTGTAGCGGATCCGACGCCGGTGCCGTTGATCTTGAAGGTAATCGTCTTTCCCGAGACGGCCGTGCTGCCGGTCTTGAGCGTCGCGGTCAACGTGGCAGTCGAGCCGTAGGTGCCGGAGCCGGAGACAGCGCTGATCGCGGTCGACTTGATTGGACTGATTGCGCCGTACTCGTACGCGCCAGCGTCGCAGGTGTTACCGGATGTCGCGCGGGTGTAGCCGCGCTGGTCGGTGTTGATCGTTGAGATACAGGCGACGTTTCTCGCGACGCTATCGGAGCCGATGGCGATCGTCTGCGTCGGCCCGCCGTTGTTGGCGAGGCTGCCGAGGTGCAGATCGCTGGTGCTGACCTGGGAAGCGCCACAGGTGTCGTCGTCGATGAAATTACCGCCGTTGTTGTTGACGGTGCCATTCGTGATGCAATTGCCACCAAACTTGAAGGTTGGGTCGAGGCCGTCGTACGCCGGACCATTGGCGAGAATCGTGTTCTTGAGGTTCGTCGTACCGCCACCGGCCAGAAGGTATTCGTCTTTTGTCCCGGTCAGAATGCCGTTGGCCCACCAGTCCGCATGATTCCCGACGATCGTGCTGTCGGTCACATTGAGCGTTCCGACCTCATTCGCGATCGCTCCGCCCGCCACAGCGTTGTTGCCGCTGAAGGTGCTATTCGTGATCGTCATGTCGCCGGTATTGGCGACACCTGCCCCGGCCCCCGCCCCGCTCCAGGCATTCGCGGTGTTATTCGTGAACGTGCTGTTGCTGATCGTCGCCGTGCCGCCATCAATGTTGATGCCGCCGCCGTTGACACGCGTCAGATTGCCGCTGAAGGTGCTATTCGTGATGTTGAGCGTGCTGGCGAGCGCCTGGATCGCTCCGCCTTTGTTCCAGGCGGTGTTGCCGCTGAACGTGCTGGTATCGATGTTCACGGTTCCAAGCGTGGCCATGATCGCACCACCGCCGAACAAGCCGGACGAGATATTGTTCGTGAAGGTGCTATTGCTGATAGTCACCGTCCCCTGTTCGACCGTGATCGCGCCGCCCGCGTTCGTTTGGGGGCAACCGTCGATGCAACTCGTATAGGTTCCGCCGACACCGTTCTCAATGGTGAGTCCATTAAGCGTGAGCGTCACGCCGCTCGTTACCCTGAATATCGACGAGCCGAAGGGGCCAATGTAGTCGTCCCCGCCATGCCGATTGCCGTCGAGGATCACGTTCTGCCCACTGCCATCGATTGTGAGATTCTTGAGAATCGTGTAGACGTAGACGCTTTCACCGAGAAATGTGATGGTTCCGCTACAGCCAAAGACGATCGTGTCGCCTGCGGCTGCGTTGTTGATGGCCTGCGTCAACGACGGTTCATCGCATGTCGAGACGGTGATGGTGCTGGCGGCACTGGCCGGGAGCGCTGCGCCGTAGGCCGCCAGTAAGGCGGCGATGAGAAGTATCGAAAAGAGCAAGGAACGTATTCCGGCCCGCATAGCAGCTGTCGCCTTTCGCTCGTAGTTGGTCGCGCACATCGAGGAACGTCCGGGGGTCCGCCGGAGAGCGGCGCCCGAAGACGCGGCTCTCCACCGTATCCCCCGAACGACTGCAACGATAGTGGCGGAGACCGTCGGTCGCATCGGTACAAGCCCGCGATTGGCGGGACGTGCTGGCGGAAACCACGTAGTCTGGCGGTGGTGATTAGCGGATGTTATGGGCGTGGGCGAAGGCGATCGCTTCGGAGCGACTGCTTACGCCGAGCTTGGCGTAGAGATTGGTGATATGGCGCTCGACGGTGCGCACGCTGAGAAACAGCTCTTCGGCGATTTCTCGGTTGCGTCCTCCATTGGCAAGCAGGCGCAGCACGTCGATTTCGCGTGGGCTCAGACCGAAACCGTCCGCCGGTTCGTCGTCTTGCCCACCGGCAAGTTGAGTCGCCAGCAGATCGACGCGCGCAAGCGCGGGGGCTGCATTGAGTTGGCTGAGAATCAACCGCGCCTCGTTGAGTACGCTGGTTGCTGCGTCCGGCTTCCCGGCGCGATGCTCAAGGTCGGCGAATGCCAGCAATGTGAGCGCTCGCTCATAGAGCGCGGCGCAGCTATCGGCCAGCGCTAACGCCGCCTCAAGGTGGCGCCGTGCTTCGGTGAATGCGCCGCTCAGCGCCTCCAGTTCGCCACTAACCCGGTGGCTCGCGAGGAGCGCGAGCGGCTGGCGCGGGGCGCTCGCGAGATGCAACGCCTCGCTTGCATGGCGCCGGGCGCGCGGCAGATCGCGCATCACCCGGTAGTAGGCAGCCCAGAGCAGGTGATTGTCTGCCTGGCCGAGCAGCGCGCCGCTCCACGTCAGCCACTGATCGCGGGTATCGAGCCAGATCCGCGCGGCCGGGATGTCCCCGGCATCGAGGCTGAGGAGCGTCGCCATCGACATCAGCGCGAGGCTGGTCGTGAAGTCAGCATCGCCGGGTGCTGTCTGTGGTCCGGCCGGCATCATGCGGTGCACGAGCTGCCAGGCGAGTACCACTTCCCCCTGGTCCCGCGCGATCCGCGCGAGAACGACGCCCGAAATTAGGTGCTTCACCGAGGTGCGATCGGCCGAATCGATACCGATCGTCGCTAGTTCGCGTGCCGTCTGCCACTCGCCTTCGAGCAGCAAATACGGCAACGAGATGAGCGGGCGCGAGACCTCACCGAGCGCGCCACCGGCGTATTGCCAGGCCAATTCCCCATCCGCCACGATACGTCGCCGCTCCACCAGGTCGTCGGCGGCGTACGGGATCTGGAGGAGTGTGATCTGATAGAGAATCAGTGTCGCGCCGGTTGAGGCCTCTTGTGCGCTGCGCAGCACCTCGCCGGACGTGATGAAGGCGTCGAGTGCCTCGCGCGGTCGCCCAGCGAGCGCCAGCGCGATCCCGCGCGCCCACCAGGCGCGTATCGGTGTACGTGCGGCGCGTCGGATGATCGCCTCGGAGCGTTCCAGCGCCTCCGTCACCCGACCCCCGGCGGCCATCGTCCCGACCAGGAGGCCTTCAATTTCGATACGGTCGACCATCGCGCCCTGGCGTTCCAGCTCGTCGATGCGCTCGATATCGGCTGGAGAAAGGCCGGCCAGCGCGCGGACGCTCGCGTCGAGATCAATGACGCCGCGTTCGATATCACCCGAGACACAGCGAATCTGCCCGCGCAGAAACAGGACGTTTGCCTGCAGAACGGCGTCATTGGCGGCCACCGCCAGCTTTTCAGCCGAGGCGAGGATCGCGAGCGCGGTCTGTGGCTCGACATTGCGGAGCGGCCCAGCGCGCCGGGCCAGGAGCCAGCCGCGCACCTGCGGATCGACATCTCGCGTCCCCAGCATCTCCAGCGCCGCGGCGAAATGACTGGCCGCCGTGAGCCATGCGACCCGTTCGGATTGACTACCGGCGCGCACGAACCACTCGACCGCGCGCCGGTCGAGCGCCTGGCGGAAATGGTGGGCGATGACCGCGGGCTGCTGGCTGCCAGCTTCGGCCAGCACTTCGGCGATTCGCCGATGCCAGCGCTGACGCCGGAGGAGCGGCGTTCCCTCGTACAGACTGTCGCGGACGAGCGCGTGGATGAATTGCACGCCCATCGTCGACGTCTCCGTCACCAGCAGTCGGCTCTGGGTCGCGCGTTCCAACGCCTCTGCGAAGTCGTCGTCCGAAAGATCGATCACGCGCCGCAGCAGGAGCAGCGGAGCCTCCTGACCGACCACGGCTGCCAGTTCAAGCAGGCGTCGGGCATTGTTTCCGAGACCGATCAAACGCGCGTCAATGACCTGTTTCACTAACACCGGCACCTGGTTTTGACCAATCTCGCCGAGTGTCCAGCCATCCATCGTTTGCCGTAACTGTTGCTCCTCTTCCAGTGTGCGTAGCAGTTCTACCAGGAAAAAGGGCACGCCCTGGCTGCGCTCTTCGAGGTTGGTCGTCAGGCGCACCTGATCGGCCGGCGGCAGATGGTAGCGATCGTTGACCAGCGCCTGGATATCTTCCCCGTCGAGCGCGTGCAAATGAATGCGTTCCGCGCTTGCTCCACGAACCAGATCCGGCAGTATCGTATTGAGCGCTTGGTTTGAGTAGAGATCCGTGTCGCGATAGGTCGCAACGAGCAGTATCGTCCGCTCGCCCACCTGTCGCGCGAACGAGCGGAGGAACTCGAGCGATTCGGGATCGGACCAGTGGATATCTTCGAGGATCAAGAGCAGTGGCCCGTGATCGACGATGATGTTGAGGAACCGAACGAGCGTCGCGACGACCGCATCCGCCGTCCGCGCTCGTGTCATCCAATCTCCATCGGATGGCACGAGGGTGCTCAAATCGATCCGGCGGGCGGCGGCACTGACAAGGTCGCCCCACGGTCCGTAGGCCGCGCCGACGCCTGTATCGAAGCAAGAACCGGTCAGAACAAGAAAGCCACGCGCGGCTGCTTGCCTGGCGAGATCTCGAACGAGCGTGGTCTTACCGATACCCGCCTCGCCGCTGACGAGCGCGAGAGAGCCGCGGCCGTGCAGCGCGGTATCGAGCAGGGCAAGGAGCAGTCGCTGCTCACGTTGTCGACCAACCAGCAGCGGACCGGGCGGCGTGGCCCGGCTCGATATGTTGTCGGTTGTCACGTGTTAGTCCTCGTCGCGCAACACCGGAGCCAGAGCACGAAGCCCACGCGAGTATACGCGAGTCGTGCATGTCGCACCCCCGGCCGCAATTATGCGGTATCACTAAGGCATGCACGTGATCAACCGTATCGAGTCGACGAGTGAGGTGCTGGATGGATTCCCGATTCAATGAACGTCGCGACATCGTTCATCCACACGCGCGGGCGGTGGCGCTGAGTCGGCATCTGCCGCCGGAGCGGCTCGCCTTTCTGGTCGAGCCGGATGTGATCGACGAATACGCCGCGATTCTGGTGCAGCACCGGGCGCGCGATCGCCAGCGACGGCTCGTACTCTATTGGAGCCTCTTCTATGGCGGCAGTAGTGCCCTGGTGCTCCTCGGGCTGACGTTGAGCATCGGCTTCCTGGCTGTCGCCGCGTTCTGGCTGCTCACCTTTGCCATCCTCGGCTTTGTGATCCTCAAGCCGGAATAAACCCCCTCGCACAGCGACGCAGAGCATTCAACACAAAAAACTCTGCGTCTCTGCGCGAGCAATACGAACCCCAGGAGTTGATGGCGGAGGCTTTCATGCGCCGGTTGTGGAACCGTATATTGGCCGGCACTGAACGGGTCAGTGCCGGCACGATACGATCACGGATCATCGAT
>CALAGB010000107.1 GCA_937891245.1 uncultured Thermomicrobiales bacterium
GTCGAAATCTTGTTCCACGGCTGGTGCAGCTGGAGTTTGATATTGTCTTCGCTCATCTTGAAATAGATGGTCGAGATGCGCTGCCCTTCGTCGGCCAGCAGGTCCATCACGGCGTCGACCCAGTGCTGCTTGCGCGCTTCGGCGATCTCGTGCAGACGCATCCCGGCGTACTGCTTGTTGTGCTCTTTTTCGAAGCCGATGGGCATGACGTTCTCGACCCCGGCCGTGGCCACCTGCGCCTCCCAATCGCCCGAGGGATTTAACGTTGCCTCACGAATCTTGGCGCGCATGACGGGATCACGCAGGTTATCGAAGAATTTGCCACCGGCCGCCGCCCAGGGCGGCAGGACCGATGAGAGCCCGGTACCGCTGGCGGGATAGGGGTACATGTCGGTGGTGACGTCGATGCCGTCGGCCCGCGCTTCATTAATACGCGCGATGACGGCCGGCATCTTGTGCCAGTTCTTCCGTCCGGTCGCCTTGAGGTGGTAGATCTCGACCGCCGCGCCGGAGAGCTGGCCGATCTTGATCGCCTCTTCGACGCCCTGCAAGAACTGGTCGCCTTCCGAACGCAGGTGGGTGATGTAAACGCCGCCGGTGCGCGCCACTTCCTTGCAGACCTCGGCGATCTCCTCGGTGCTGGCGAAGGTATCGGGCGGGTAGATGAGCGCGTAGGCGACACCGAAGGCGCCGTCCTCCATCGACTCGGCCATGGCACGCTGCATCGACTTCAACTCATCGGCGTTTGACGGACCCATGTCCATGCCGCGCCCGTACTGCCGGATCGTGCCACCGCCGACAAACGAGCCGACGTTCGGCGAGACGCCTTCCTTGACCATCGCTTCCAGCCAGTAGCGGAAGCGCGTCCAGCCGGTGGCGCGCTCGCGCCACTGCTCGAGATCGGCGTAGGGCGAGTGGCGCAGTTCATCCATATTCCGACCGCCGATCGGCGCCGGTGTCCAGGCCTCGCCCATGATCTCGGTGGTGATCCCCTGGGTGATCTTCGAGAGGCAGCGCCCATCGACCATCAACGGCACGATCGAGTGGCTCTGAATGTCGATGAAACCGGGGCAGACGACCATCCCCTCGGCCTCAACCACCTCGGCCGCCGATTCGCTCGGGATGCTGCCGGCCGGCGCGATGTCGGCGATGCGCTCTCCGCTCAGCGCCACATCGCCGTAGAACCAGGGGCTGCCGCTGCCATCAACGACTCTGGCACCACGAATCAGGACATCGATCTTCGCGCTCTTGCTCATCATGACGCTCCCCTCACTCAACCCGCCCGGCCAGGCGGCTGCCCATGCGCACAAAGCGCGGTGAACCGCTTTCGCCGGGGACAAACTCGACCCGTCCGTTCGCGTTCGGTCCGTTCAGCACCAGGAACTCGGTCACGCTCACCGGCGCCAGCTCCTGCGCCGGATAGGGCACCGTTTCGCCGCTCAGCGGATGCGGCGCCGAGTAGTCGATGCGCAGGCCGTCGCCCGCCACGCCCACGCTGATATCGTAGCCGGGTCGCGCGTAATGTCCCGCGAGCTTCGCCCGCTCGGCTTCCGGCAGCGTCATTGTCTGAGGGGGTGCCGAATGCAGACCGCAGACATGCTCCAGCAGCCAGTTATCGATACCAGGGTAGGCCGCGCTGCCGCGGCCACTGTTCGTCAGTACGATAAAGGCGGTCTGTTGCTCCGGCACAAGATGCAGCGACGATTCGAAGCCGCTGATCGAGCCGTTATGCCCGACCGTCGTCACACCATCAACCGGTTGCAGGTTCCAGCCGACGCCCCAGGAATTGTCCCAACCGCCGCCACGCGCCTGCGCCGTCTGCATCTCCTGGGCGGCAGCCGTGCTCAGCACACGCCGGCCGTCGATCTCGCCGCCGTTCATGTGCATACGCGCGAAGCGCAGCAGATCGGTCGCGGTTGAGATGATCCCACCGGCCGGACGTCGGTTGCGCGGGTAGTACTGGCCGGTAACGACGTGCTCGTCGCTGTCCGGCCCGGTCTGCACATGCCCCATAGCGCAGGGCCAGCCGAAGGTGTCGTGCGCGGCGAAGCAGGTGGTCGTCAGCCCGGCCGGCTCGAAGACGCGCGCTTCCATCGCCTCGTCGAAGGTGGTATCAAGAATGCGCGCGATGACGGTGCCGGCCAGCTGAAAGCCGCTGTTGCAGTAGGCCCAGATCTCGCCCGGTCGCGTCTGCTGCGGCAGCGTCGCGAAAATCGAGAGCGAGCGCATCATCGCGTCGTCGCCCAGGCCGAAGTCCGCCTTGTAGTCGCCGTACAGCCCGCTCATGTGCGACAGCAGCATGCGCATGGTGATCTGCTCACGCGCCTCGGCGTCGGCCAGCTCCAACTCCGGCAGATATTTCACGACCGGTGTATCCAGATCGAGCAGTCCGTCGTCAACCAGCGTCATCGCCAGCGTGGCGGTAAAGACCTTCGAGATCGAGGCGATGCGAAAGCGCATGTCGCCGCGCGTCGGCCAGCCGACATCGAGGTTGGCGACGCCATAGGCGCGCAGCGTCGTCTCTCCGTCACGCCAGATACCAACGACCGCGCCCGGCACCGTCCAGCGCCGCAACTGCTCCTCAACGCAGGCATCAAGCTCGGCCAGATCGATTTCAGCCATCCGCGTTCCCTTTCAACAGCAACCCATCGCCGTCACCACAGCCCGCTTCCCTGTCATTCTGAGCCGCAGCGAAGAATCTCCTTCCCGTGTCCCTGCGACGTAATCGCCAGGGCAAGTCAAGAGAGATCCTTCACTACGGTTCAGGATGACAGGGTGATGGTGGCGCGACCCTGCCGCTTGTTCGCTCGTCATGACAGGGACGGCCACGACCCACATCGGACCTGTCGCCCTACCGCTTGCCCGGTCCCGTCACGAACTGGCCGGGCATGGCGCCGGTATGCTCGCCATCCTTGAGAACACGACCGCCATTGACCCAGACGTCGCGAATGCCGACCGAAAGCTGGTGCGGATCCTCGAAGGTGGCGCGGTCGCTAACCGTCTCCGGATCGAAGATGACGACGTCGGCGTAGTTCCCGGCGCGCAGCGTGCCGCGATCACGCAGGCTGAGCCGGTCGGCGACGGCGCCGCTCATCTTGCGCACCGCATCTTCCAGCGTCAGCGCCTTGTCCTCGCGCACATACTTGCCGAGCACACGCGGATAAGTGCCGTAGGCGCGCGGGTGCACCGGTCCGTGCGCCTTCGCCCAGGCGGGGTCCATCCCACCGGCGTCGGTCGAAATCTTGTTCCACGGCTGCTGCAACTGCGGGGCCATGTTGTCCTCGGTGATCGTGAAGTAGATCGTGCCGATGCGCTGACCTTCGCTTTCCAGCAGGTCGAGCGCGGCATCGACCCAGTGCTGCCCGCGCATGTCGGCGATCTCGGTGAGCCGTTTGCCGGCGTACTGCTTGTTTTCCGGCTTCTCCAGCCCGACCGGCATAACGCCATACGGGGTGCAGAGATCGGCCATCGGCTCCCAATCGCTCGTCGGGTTGAGCGCCGCCTCGCGATATTTGGCGCGCATCTCCGGATCGCGCAGATTCTCATAAAACTTGCCACCCTCGAAGGCCCATGGCGGGAAGACCGAGGTAAGGCCAGTGCCGGAGCCGACGTACGGATATTGATCGGCGGTGATATCGATGCCGAGCGCCCGCGCCTCGTTGATCCGCGCGAGCACCGCCGGCATCTTATGCCAGTTGCGCTTACCGATCGCCTTCAGGTGATAGACCTCGACCGCCGCGCCGGAGCGCTCGCCGATCTCGATCGCTTCGTCCAGCGCCTCCAGCAGCGTATCCGCCTCCGAACGCACATGCGTAATATAGACGCCGCCGTATTGCGCTACGACCTTGCAGATCTCAACGATCTCGTCGGTATCCGCAAATGAATCGGGTGGGTAGATGAGCGCATACGAGACACCGAAGGCGCCATCTTCCATCGCCTCGGCCATCACCTGGCGCATCGTCTCGAGCTGCCGCGCGTCCGACTTGCCCATGTCCATGCCGCGGCCGTATTGGCGCAGCGTGCCGCCGCCGAGGAAGGAGCCGACGTTCGGCGAGACGCCCTCCTTGACCATCGCTTCCAGCCAGTAGCGGAAGCGCGTCCAGCCGGTCGCCTTCTCGCGCCATTCGCTCAGATCGGCGTACGGCGTGTGATGCAACTCATCGAGATTGCGCCCGCCGACCGGCGCCGGTGTCCAGCCTTCGCCCATGATCTCGGTCGTGACGCCCTGGGTAATCTTCGAAAGGCAGCGCCCATCGACCATCAACGGCACGATCGAATGGCTCTGGATATCGATGAAACCGGGGCAGACGACCATCCCCTCCGCCTGCACCACCTCGCGGGCCGTTTCGCTCGGGATGCTCCCAGGCGGCGCGATCCTGGCAATACGCTCTCCGGCGATGGCGACGTCGCCGGAGAACCAGGGATTGCCGCTGCCATCCACGATCCGCGCCCCGCGAATCAGCACGTCGATGTTCGCGCTCATAGCCACCTTCCCATCTTCATCGGAGTTGTCCGGCGCAACCGCCTCGCCCCGACACGGTAGCAGATCTAACCGCGTCCCGAAAGTCCGTCCAGCGTAGACGTGCGCCCGGCTACATTACAGACAAGATCTGTCTGATCGCGATTTCGACGCAGCGATTCTAGCCGAATGGTACAGATATGGTCCCGACGACAGCGGAATGCGCAACCGGACTGCAACCACTACGTTGAATCGATGGCCGTGCGCAATTCGGGGATTGCCATGGCCACGATGTCGGCAATCCGCCTGCGACCTACGGCAACGCGCGGGCGGCGAAAGGAGAACGCGGCAGCACGCGCTCGCGCAGGGCGAGACGCCAGGTATTGCCGGCCATGGTTTGTTGGAAGGGAATGGGATTGTTCAAGCAAAGAGGACGGGGCTGCCTGCTGGGCGGCTTCCTGATTCTGGTCGCGGCCACGAGCCTCGGGGCTGCTCCGGTCGCGGCCGATAATGCACCGTCAAGTTACGCAGCGAATACGAACACGACATCAAGCACACTGAGCGGTGGCACAACCGCACCGGATCGCAGCGCGTCGCCAACCGGACACGACGTAGCTGGACGCTTCCAGAGCTTCTACGATCAGTCAGGTGGGCTGCCCGTTTTCGGCTACGCGCTGAGCGGACCGGTCTACGAAAACAACCTCTTCGTGCAGTACTTCGAGCGCCAGCGCTTCGAATGGCACCCCGACAATGCCGGCACACCGTACGAAGTGCTCCTCGGACGTCTCGGTTTCGATACAGCCAAGGCGCAGGGGCTGCTGACAACCTGGCCGTTCCAGCCGCAACCGACTCCGAGCGCCGAAAATCCTGATTGCACCTACTTCGCCGAAACCGGCCACTCGCTCTGTCGCGGCTTCCGCGATTACTGGCAGTCGCACGGCCTGGAGTTCGGTGACGAGGGCGTCTCGTACCGCGAATCGCTGGCGCTCTTCGGCTATCCGCTGAGCGACGAATATGTCGATCCGGCGACCGGCGTGACGGTGCAATATTTTGAACGCGCGCGTTTCGAGTACCATCCGGACAACCCGGCGCCATATCAGGTCGAGCTCGGTCTGCTCGGCGGACCATCGTGGTCGTCGGTGGCCGCGACCGCGACTCCGGCGCCGGACACCAGCACAATCGGACAGCAGATCGCGGCGGAAGCGATGAAGTACCTCGGCGCGCCGTACGTCTGGGGCGGCACCTCGCCGAGCGGCT
>CALAGB010000108.1 GCA_937891245.1 uncultured Thermomicrobiales bacterium
AATCCGGCATACGCCGCGACCTGGCGCGACCGAATCGATCCCCAGAAGGCGTTCGGTGCGATGCCGGAGGCGGGCAATCCCTGGAATTTCCAAGCGGATGGTCGCGCGAAAACGATCGCCTCCGACGATCCGCGTGCCTTCCGCGCCAAGGTTGATCCGGATACCAGCTACCTCTGTGTCGTCGACGAGCAGGGGAACGCGTTCTCTGCCACACCGAGCGACGGTGTCACCGGTACGCCGGTCGTGCCGGGCCTGGGCTACGTTGTTTCCGGACGCGGCGTGCAGTCCCGGCTCGATGCCGGGCATCCGAGTGTGCTGGTACCGGGCAAGCGGCCGCGCCTGACGCCGAGTCCCGGCCTCGTCATGAAAGACGGCAGGCTGGTGGCGCCGGTTGGTTCACCGGGTAACGACGTGCAGGTGCAGGCGATCGTCCAGTTGATTATCGACCTGGTCGATTTCAAGATGGATCCGCAGGCGGCGGTCGAGGCGCCGCGGGTCGCGACTTTCAGCTACCCGCGTTCCAGCACGCCGCACCCGTATTCGCCCGGCCTGATCAACGCTGAATCGCGCATTGATGCCGGAACCCTGGCCGAATTGAGCCGTCGTGGGCATCGCGTCGAGCGCTGGGTCGATTGGGAACCGCGTGCCGGATCCCTCTGCACGATCGTCGTCGACGATGATCAGCGCCTTCTTACCGGCGCCGCCGATCCTCGCCGGATGGCGTACGCCTTTGGGTGGTAGGGTCACGACGGTAGAGCGGCCGCGGTCGCTCCCGGCACAGTCCGTGCACGCCTGGTCTCGTACGGGTGCTGCTGCTCCGTGCAATCCGCACCTGGGGAAGGGACAGCATTTATGTCGGTGCCGATGATTGAGGTCGAGCACCTGGTCAAGCAATATGGCGACGTCCATGCCGTCAACGACATCAGCTTCACGGTCGCCGAAGGCGAAATCTTTGGGCTGCTGGGGCATAACGGCGCCGGCAAGACAACGACGATTCGTATGTTGACCGGCCGCACGTTGCCGACAAGCGGCAGTGCGCGTATCGCCGGGTATGACGTTGTCAGCCAACTCGATCTGATCAAGCCGCTGATCAATCTCGTCTTCGAAGAACCAAACCTCTATGAGCGGCTTAGCGGCCGTGAAAACCTGCGTTTCTTCGCCGAACTCTATGACGTCGACGCGAAGCGAGTTGACGAACTGTTGCGTATGGTTGATTTGACCGAGGCGGCCGATCGGAAGCTGAAGACCTATTCGAGCGGCATGAAACAGCGGCTTCTGGTGGCGCGGGCGTTGGTCAACGATCCGCGTGTCCTCTTTCTCGATGAACCAACCCGTGGGCTCGATCCGGCCTCAGCGCGTGAACTGCGTGACCTTGTCGCCGGTTTGAGCGACAAAGGGACGACCGTCTTCATCACCACGCACTACATGGAAGAGGCGGATGAACTCTGCGACCGGGTCGCGTTCTTAAGCCATGGTGAGATCGTGGCGCTCAACGCACCGCGTGAGTTGAAGCTGCGCTACGGGCAGCGGACGGCGCTGGTGCTGCTGCGTGATCGCCGAGAAGAGACGATCCGGTTAGACAACCCGGCCGATGCCGTGCGCCTGGAGCAGTGGATGGAGCAGGACGACGTGCTCACCCTCCACTCGCAGGAAGGGACGCTCGAAGATGTCTTTATCGAGCTGGCTGGGCGGCCACTGTAAGCAGAGGAAGCCGCATGTACCCCCGCATGATTCAATCGATCTTCAAGAAAGATCTCAAAGACGCGATCCGCGATTCACGGGTGCTGGTCGCCATTCTCGTGCCGATCGCGATCGGTGTGCTCTATAACTTCATGTTCAACGATACAACTCCGACGCCGAGCGCCACCGTCGCCTGGCATGCGGACGGCGCGACGCGTCTGCTCGACATGATTCAGACGGTCTCCGGCGATTCGGTGAAACTGACGTTCGATCAACAACCGTCGGCCGATGACGTACGCACGACAATGGAAGACAAGGATGCCGATATCGGTATCGTCGTGCCGGCCAATTTCGATGCCCAGGTCGCCCAAGGCGCGACCCCGCAGCTAACCGTGTTCCTGCCGAAAACCTCGAACTTCGCGGGCAACTACGTCGCGGCGGCGATTGATCCGGCGATACGCAGCCTGGCCGGTCAGCAGGACCCGGCGCGGATTGAAATCAGCCGCGTCAGCTCCGATACCGCATCGGATGCGATCTTCGACCAGGTCGGACTGCGGCGCTATTTCGTGCTCTTCGCGGTTATTCTGGAGATCGGGATGATCGCTATGCTCGCGGTGCCGATCATCCTGACGGAAGAGGTCGAGAAGCGCACGATGGAGGCGCTGGTACTGGTTGCGTCATACGTCGATATCGTCATTGCCAAGGCGCTGGTCGGACTCGCCTATATCGTCGTGGCCGTTGCCCTGCTGCTCGGCGTCACGCGCGTCGTGCCGGAGCGCATCGTCCTCTTCGTGCTTGCCGCTCTGGCGCTCGGTATCACGATGATCGGCTTCGGCCTGCTGCTCGGCGGGCTCTTCAAGAGCGCGAATCAGCTCAACACGTGGGGCGGCGTCGTGCTGCTCCCGGTCGTGGCCCCAGCTTTCGTCGTCGGCCTGCCGATTCCCGGCTGGCTGCAAACGATCTTCGATTTCCTGCCGACGAGCCAGGCGGCGCGCGTCATGATCGACAGCATGATGAACGCGTCGTATTTCGGGCAAGCCTGGCTCTCGTTCATCGTCATCATCATCTGGGCCCTGGCGGCCTATGCGCTGCTCGTCTACCGCCTGGCGCGAAGGACGACGTAAGGCGGCGGGCCGCTTCGTTATTCCGCCACGTTTAGCGCCGTCCGCAGGCCTTCGCCAAAGTAGTTGAAGGCGGCGACGGTGATGAGGATGAGCAGGCCAGGGTAGATGGCGAGCATCGGCTCGGTCCAGACGTAATTCTGGGCGCCGGTCAGCATATTGCCCCAGCTTGCCTGCGGCGGCTGGATGCCGAGTCCGAGATAGCTGAGCGACGATTCCAAAATAATCGCTACGCCCACCAGAATGCTGCTGGCGACGATCACCGGCGAAACCGATTGCGGCAGGATATGCCGGAACATGATGCGCCAGTCGGATGCTCCGATCGCCTTCGAGGCGAGCACGAAGTCGGAATCCTTGAAGCGCAGGAACTCGCCGCGCACCAGCCGCGCGATCGTCATCCAGCTCGTCAGGCCGATCGCCAGTTCGATCTTACTCAGGCTCGGGCTGAAGAGCGACAGTACGACAAGGAGCAACAGGAAACCGGGAATCGCCAGCAGGGCGTCGGTGAAGCGCATGACGAGCAGATCGGTCGCCTTACCGAAGTATCCGGAGACAGCCCCGAGCAATACTCCAACAGTGTCCGAGATCAACACCGCGATCAGTCCGACGATGAGCGAGACGCGCCCGCCGTAGAGGAGGCGTGCGAAGACATCGCGGCCGTTCTCATCCGTTCCGAGCAGGTGGTGAATCGACGGTCCCGAGAGCATATTCGTCGTACGCCTGCCGTGCGGAGCAAGCCGCGCCGACTGAGGGCCTTCCCCATAAGTGCGAGATTGGTGGGCTCGCCGTTATTGGGCGAATCACTGGATAATCGCGTCACGTTCGCTGGTCTCCTCCCAGACTCGTGCGACTGTCACTACCGAATGACGAATTGACGATGATCGCGAGAGCATTGCCGTGACTCCCCGCAGCCTCACGAGACACCGCCCGTCGTCCTCAATAGTGGACGAGCCACGAGTCAGGTTGTAAATACGTCGTTTAGCGTATTGCCCGCGAATGACATCCTTCCATCCACAAGCGCCAAAATTATAGGCGTTTCCGGGACAATTACCAGTAGAAGGAGAGAATCAGGCAATCAGTTGCGAAGGGCGAAATATTGTTGTTGAACGAGGAGATATGGAAACCTCGAGATGCTGAGACGTCGAGACGCAGAGATTTCTCGATCAAGAACTCTGCGTCCCGACGTCTCTACGCGAGGGGCGCGTTTGGCGGGTCTACGTGTGGATCTGGACGGTCGAGCCGACGCTCAGGAAGTTCCAGAACCAGGCTGCGTCGCTGTTCATCAGGCCGACACAACCGTTGCTGGTGAAACCGCCGTAGTTCCAGGGATCGGTCCACCAGTTGCCGTGGACCGCGTAGCCATCCGCCTTGAAGTACTGCGTGTACAGTACGTGTTCGAGGTAGTAGTAACCGGGTTGTCCCTTCGGGGTGCCGACCGTCGCCGAATCCATCGTCTCGTCCTGAACGCGGTACTGGACCTGGTAAACGCCAAGCGGCGTCTTGCCGTCGCGTCCGGCGGTGATGATGGCGGCGTACACCGGTTGTGCGCCGTCGTAGGCGATGGCGTAGAAGTTCGACAGGCTGACATCAATCCAGTGCCCGCTGTAGGTTTGCGGCGGGCGCGTTACCACAAACGGCTCGACCCAGGATGCCGAGATGTAGCGGCCGTCGCCGATCTTGTACCAGACCGACGAGCCGTCGACGCTGTCGCCGCTGACGATGCCGTAGATCGTCACCGGATGTCGCCGGTAGGTCGTATCGACTTTGTCGGCGCTCAGGAGTGGTGCCGAGCGGATCGTGAGGCTATCAGCCGTTACGACACCCATGACGTTGCCATCCTGGGTGCGGAGCGCCATGCCCCAGTTCGGATCGAGCAGGCCGGGGAAGACTTCGAGCGCATCGGCTTTCTTCGGGACCGACGCCGTATCGACACCGCGATTCTGGGCATAGTCAGCACCGAGGCGGCCGAGCAACACCGAGTACTGCGTGCCGGCGTTTTCCGGGTGGTATTCGAAGCGAGCGCGCTCGAAATACTGCACGGTGTAGCCGCCCTGCTGGAACTCTTCGGAGATCGGGTAGCCGAAGACATACAGTCCACCGTGCTGCTCCCAGTACTCCTTGAAGCCGTAGGCGAGCGAATGGCCCGTCTCCGGGAAGAAGGCGCGGCTTTGATCGGTGCCGGGATCGGTATTGGCCGGCAACGGCTTGAAGGCGGACTCGCTCTTCAGGCTCTGGGCCGCCCAGGTGCCGAGGAGCGTCGCCTGCACCTCCCACTGGGTCCCCGCCTGATCGGCGTGCTCTTCGAAGCGCGCGCGTTCAAAATACTGCACGGTCGTGCCATCCTGCTGGATCGGCTCGGTCAGCGGAAAGCCGAACGTCATCAGGCCTCCTTCGGCCTGCCAGGTTTTGAGGAAGACACCGCTCAGATGATGGCCCGTCTGCGGAAAATAGAAGACGAGTGAGTTGTCATCGGCGGCTTTGGCCGTGCTTTGCCCCAGGAATGCACCGGCGCCGAGTGTGACGAACATAAGAAGAGCCGCCAGAATTGGCGGCAGACGCTTCGGCAATGACACGCGCTGTTCCTCCCCATCCCATATCCCGTCACACGCCGTTGGTGCGGGACGTTTCAATGTACCTACGCACGAGGTTTGCCGCCCGGCGACGCTGTCATCACGGCAACTCGCGTCCCTCTACGCTTTACAACGCACGGGGGCGCCAGTTGTCACGTGTATTCCGAAAAACCGACATCGGTCGTCGCCCGTGCATGTTTGGGTCGCGCCAGCCAGAGGAGTATCCCCAGGCCAAACGCCACCAGCGCGCGCAGTGCGAACCGTTCGTGGCGCGTGACTCGTCCCATCCGCTTACGCTCCTCACGCAATAAGAAGAACGCCACGGACGGCGTTCTTCATCCCGTCTATTATGTAATGACTGAGGGCGATTGACCAGATCACATCGGCGCTCGGGACGATGGTCATGGTTCGGCAATTTGGGTGGTCGCGATCTGTCATCGTCGGAGATGGGATCGACCCCTATGGAGCGATACGAGGCGAGCGCCGGCCGGTGTGAGGATTAGTCTTCCGTCCGCGTCACTCGCCAGAGTGAGACGCCGAGCATGGCGACAACTGCAAGCGGCATGAGCCACCAGGCAACGACGTCATGATGCGCCAGGAACGCGGTGATCATGAGCGCGATCACCACACCGGCCGCGATCGACCGGTCGTCGCCGATCACGAAGTCGTACCAGAAGAGACCGAAGTTCTTGAAGACGCGCATCACAACTCCAATTCGGCGACCGCGAATCTCGTCCGTTGCTGGCGCAGGACGGCGACGGATGCGAGTGATGTAAGTGCGACAAACGCGAGCACGCCGAATATGGCGGCATCGCTTCCCGGCCAGTTGACGCCCGCACCTTCGGCACTCCAGAAGGTGCCGAAGGTCGTCAGCATGACGCCAACCACGAATTTCATCGTGTTCTCCGGCACGCGGCTGAGCGGCGCATGGACGAGCATACCGGCCAGCGCGACGACCAGAATCGCGGCCGCCGCACCGACGGCTGCCAGCGGAACGCTCCCCTGCGCGCTGCCGAAAGTGAGAACGATGAACGCGACCTCCAGCCCTTCGAGGAAGACCCCTTTAAACGAGAGGGTGAAGGCGTACCAGTCGACTGATGCGCGCACGATCGTATCGGCCGTTCTGGCTTCGGCCAGCTCTCGCTGGTAGATCGCATCCTCGTCGTGCTGTGCCTTGTAGCCGCTGGCGCGCAGGATCGCCTTGCGCAGCCATTGCAGACCGAAGATGAGCAGGAGCACTCCGATGACGATGCGCAGGTCGTTGAGCGGGACGCGGGTCAACGCCGGACCGAGCAGCGCCACCACGACGGCGAGCGCGACCACCGCGCAACCGACGCCGATGAGCGCCGAGCGCCAGCCGCGCGTAATGCCCACCGCAAGCACAATCGTCAACGCCTCGACCATCTCGACGGCGGATGCCAGAAAGGTAGAGAGCAGAAGAAAGGCCGCACTCATGATCCGGTCCTCTCACGTTCATCGGTCGACGGCCGCAACGGTCGCGGCGTCAGGAGCGAATTGAGCGGATCGAGCCCGCCCTTCTCGGCGTCATCCGGGCTGCGCTGATACACCGTCTGCTCGAAGTCGCTCAGCAGGTCGGCGCAGCGTTCGATCCAGGCCTCCACCTCGGGCCGCAGATCGGCGCCAAACCAATCGCGCGCGACGATCCGGTCGAACCAGCGCCGGATCTTCTCCAGATCCTGGCCGATCTCCTCGGCCTCCTCGAAGGTGTAGTTCTGGCGGAAGTGCTCGAACTCGATCTCTTTGACAAACTTTGTCTCGCACTCCTCGATGATCTCCTGATATTCGTGATTGCGCAGCGCACGAAACGACTCGACGATGCGGGCTTCGTCGGCAGTCCGCAGACGGGGCACCTCGAAGAGCGTCGATTCGCCCTCAAACGTCTCGATCTTAGCGGCGATTTGCTCCAACTCGGTCCGCAAGTGGGGTAGATCGGGGAGCACGGCGACGCACTGTTGCAGGTAGAAGGCGCCGAGGCGCTTTAGATCGCGCCAGACGGTGACCCGCTTACTCGCCGGTTCGGTCGGAACGCGATAGACCAGCAACAACCAGGCGGACTCGGTCATGATCTCTCCAAACGTAACAGCTGTTGCGATGTTACAGCTGTACATCGAAAGCGTCAAGTGGTGCTCGTCGTAACATTTCCGGGGCCGATGCGTCAGAAAGAGTGCGCGGCGTGATTGGCGTCGTAAATGAAACGAAGGATTGAAGCAGACCATGAACCGTTCCCGTCGATCGCCCCGTGGACAACGAGTGATCACCATCCTGCTCGCGGCCGTGACCGTTATCGCCTTGCTGGCAGCCTGTAGCGGACCGTCGAACGACGCGACCGATGCGCCGACCGCGACCTCGCCGGCCACGGCGGGCGGGGG
>CALAGB010000109.1 GCA_937891245.1 uncultured Thermomicrobiales bacterium
GCGCTCGGCGCCTTTATCGATCGCGATCTGGCGGCCTGCCGGGCCATCTGGAAGCGGGATGACGAACTCGACGGGCTCTACAATCAGGTCTACCGCGAACTGCTCACCTATATGATCAGCGACCCGAAGACGATCGAGCGCGCGACCCAGCTGCTCTGGTCGGCGCACAATCTCGAGCGGATCGGCGACCGCGTAACGAATATCTGCGAGCGTACTGCCTTCATCATCACCGGCGATCCGCGCGCTCTTCCCGGCGACGAAGAAGAAGCGCCGGAGATCCCACTCAACGGGCGCGAGTAATGCGCGCGACCTGCTTCCTTGTGGCGACAGGTTCGAAGGAGATGAGATGAAGTTCGCAGTCGTGTTTGGCTACGAGCACCACGAGCGACTCGCCGACGTCCGACCCGCCCATCGCGAGTATCTCGCCTCGCTCAAAGCACAGGGCAAGCTCGTAGCGGCCGGTCCGTTTATCGACGACAGCGGAGCGCTCATTATTTATGAGGCAGAGGACGAAGAAGAGGTCATCGCCATCATCGAGCACGATCCTCTTCACGAGGTTGGCGTCTTCGCGACCTATCTCATTCGCCCGTGGATTCAGGTCTTCTAACGACAACGGCCCTCCACTTGCGAATCAGTGACCATGCGACTGTTCGCCACGCGCGTCAGGTGATGCATGCGCCTCAAGGTCCACAAACCTACTATCCCGGAACGGCTCTGGCCGCCGCTGGCGGCCGGACTCTTGATGCTCGTCGTCGGCGCGGTCGCGTATGCTACCAGCCAGCCGTTCCTCTATCCGAGCCTGGGTCCGACCGCGTTCTTGCAGGCCGAATTTCCCTTTCACCGGACGTCGCAGTTCCGTGATACGACCTTCGGGCATCTGATCGGCATCGCCGCCGGCCTGGCAGCCGTCTTCATCCTCGGCGCGCGTTCCGAACCGCGACTCGACGCCTTGACACGTCTTCCACCGCGGCGGATCGCCGCTGCCGCGCTGACCGTCACACTCGTCATCATTCTGCAGTTGCTCTTCAAGATCTCGAATCCGCCATCAGCCGGCACCGGCCTGCTCTTCGCGCTCGGATTCTTTCAACCGCGTCTGATCGATGTCATTGAGGTGTTGGCCGGCGTGCTCTTCATGGCGTCTTTCGGCGCACTGATCCGTCACTACCGCTTGAAATCACCAGCCGGTGCGACAAACGTCAAGATTGTTGACGCCGACGCCGATGGTTAGGATTCCGGCACGATCGCCCAACCATCGCTGTCGATGAGCATGATTGAGCGCGTTCTCGAAGAGCAGTACGACGAGACGGTGAGCGGCATTGAGTTGCTCGGCTCCGGTGCCTGGTCGCGTGCGTACCGCTTCGAGGCTGCCGGAGCGACGTACGTTATTCGCTGGAGTCAGTTTGCCGACAACTTTGAGCGGGATGCGTATGCCGCGCGCTACGCGACCTCGGCACTGCCGATCCCGCCGGTGACGGCACTCGGTACGGCGCACGGTTCACACTACGCCATCTCGCCGTTTATCGACGGTACGTTTCTCGAAGAACTTTCTCCCAACGACTTCGCTCCGACGATCCCGTCGCTGCGTCGCCTGCTACGCGCGTTGCGACGGGTCGACATCTCGGACACCCGGGGATTCGGCTTCTGGAATGCGCGCGGCACCGCCCCGTTTCCGAGCTGGCACGCCTTCGTTATAGATGACAAGAATGACTCTCCCGGCAGCCTGATCAACGGCTGGCGCGCCAAATTGGAAGGCTCGCCGCTCGGCACCACGGCATATGACACGCTCCGCACAGCACTCATCCAGTCGATGCGCCGCGTTCCTGAAATCCGTGGACTCGTCCATTCCGACCTTCTCAACCACAACGTACTGGCGACGCCGGGCGAGATCACCGCGCTGCTCGACTGGGGTTCATCATTCTATGGCGATCCACTCTATGACATCGCCTGGTTCGTATTCTATGAACCATGGTATCCCCACTTCAGCGCAATCGAGCTGGCACACAGCCTACTCGACGACTACCGTGACGACCCGCTGGCTGACCAGCGTGAGCTTGACGCCCGGCTCCAGTGTTGCCTCCTCGACATCGGGATCAACTGGATCGCCTACTGTGCCTTCATCGAGAACTGGATCGACGCTGAAGAAGCCGCGAATCGCACGCTGGCGCTTGGGGCAAGCAAACGCTGACGCATTGAACTGATGCCCCTACCGCGCACGGCCGGGCTCCGGCACAATCCGTGATACGATGAAGAGCCAGAAGCCTTATGAATCTTGAGCCGATTCACGCGGCCATGAAGCCGCGAATGCGACGCAGGGAGGGACAACCTGATGGCGACCGAAACAGGAACCAAGAGCTATCAACTCCTCATCAACGGTCAATTCGTGCCGGCCGCATCTGGCGCGACGTTCGACACGCTGAATCCCACCACCAACGAGCCGGTCGGTCAGATCGCCAAGGCGGGCATCGAGGATGTCAACCGGGCCGTCGCGGCGGCGCGCGAGGCGTTCGATCACGGTCCGTGGCCGAAGATGACGCCGGCCGAGCGTGGCAAGCGGATGCACAAGGTGGCCGATCTGCTGCGCGAGCGGCTGGAGGAGATCGCCCGCCTGGAGACGCTGAACTGCGGCAAGATCATCATTGAGTCGCGCGGCGACGTGAATTCTTCGGCCAATTGCTTCGATTACTATGCCAACCTGACCGGGCACTCCTGGGGCGAGACGATCCCGATGAACGGGCCGCTCTTCGATTACACGGTGCGAGAGCCGGTCGGCGTTTGCGCGCAGATTATCCCCTGGAACTTTCCGCTCCTGATGGCGGCCTGGAAGCTCGGGCCGGCGCTCGCGACCGGCAACACGATCATCCTGAAACCGGCCAGCGCCACGCCGATCACCGCGCTCCTGCTTGGACAGCTCTGCCTCGAAGCAGGCATCCCCGAGGGCGTCGTCAACGTGCTCACCGGACCCGGTGCCGAAATCGGCGCCGCACTGACCGAGCATCCCGGGGTCGACAAAGTCGCCTTTACCGGCGAGACGGAAACCGGCCGGCAGATCATCAGGCTCAGCGCCGGGACGATCAAGAAGGTGTCCCTGGAGCTCGGCGGCAAGTCGCCGAACATCGTCTTCCCTGATGCCGATTTGGAGGAAGCGGTCAACGGTTCGCTCTTCGCCATCTTCACCAATGCGGGACAGCGCTGCACCGCGCGCACGCGGCTCTTCCTGCACGAGTCGATTCACGACAAGTTCATGGCCGACTTCGTAGCCAAAGCGGGCAAGATCCGCGTTGGGGATCCGTTGGAAGACGCGACGCAGATGGGGCCTGTCATCTCTTCACGCCAGTGCCAGCGTATTCTCAGCTTCGTCGAGCGGGCGAGCGGTGAGGGCGCCGATCTGCGGCTCGGTGGCAAGCGGCCGGAATCGGATGTGCTGCGCAAGGGCAACTTCATCGAGCCGACCATCTTCGATCAGGTGAAGAACGATATGACGATCGCGCAGGAAGAGGTCTTCGGGCCGGTGCTGTCGGTCATTCCGTTCAAGGATGACGGCGAGGTTGTCGAGATGGCGAATAACGTCATCTACGGCCTGGCGGCGACGATCTGGACGAATGACCTCAAGCGCGCGCACCGACTGGCGGCCTCGATCCGTGCCGGGAACGTCAGCATCAACTACCCGACCGTCAATCCGCCCGAAGCGCCGTTTGGTGGCTACAAGCAGAGCGGGATCGGCCGGGAGCTGAGCCGTCACGCGCTCGATCTCTACACGGAAGTGAAGAACGTCGTCATCAATCTGAATGATCAGCCGTTCGACTGGTACGGCAACTGGCCGGTTGGTCGCTAATTTGACGAACGAACGCACCGTTATGCGGCCGGTGGGGGAACTGGTCGACGAACTTGCGAACGGGAACGTGCCGAAGCGACGAGTCGGTGTCGTTGATCTCGGTTCTAACTCGGGCCGGCTCGTCGTGTACGACCAGTATCTACCGAACCGACTCGATATCGTCGAAGACGCTCGGGTCCCGCTGCGCCTGGCAAGCGATCTAGATGACGACGGTGCGCTCGATGACGAGGCGCTGGAGCGCACGATCGACGCACTGCGTGCCTTCCACGCCGTCGCACTCGGCGCGGGAGCAGAGCGGACGATCGTTGTCGGCACGTCGGCCATGCGCGACGCCACGAACAGCGACGACCTCCGTGCCCGCGTCCAGCAAGAGATCGGCGTCAATATCAAGATCATCGATGGTCTGGAAGAGGCACGCTATTCGTTCCTTGGCGCCATCCACGGGCTGCCGGTCTGGAATGGATTTGTCCTCGACATCGGCGGCGGCAGCCTGGAACTGACCCATTTCCGCGATCGGCTCGGAGTCTCCTCCTGGATGCTGCCGCTGGGAGCGCTCCGGCTCACGAAACAGTGCTTGCCGAGTGATCCGCCATCCGGTAAAGAGATCCGGCGGCTCAAGCAGCTCGTGGCGCGACGCCTATCCGAAGAAGGTGTGCCGAAGGCCGGCAAGAATGAGCTGCTCGTCGGTACGGGCGGCACTATTCGGAATATCGCCAAGATCAACCGTAAACAGCGACCGAGTCCGATCCAGCGGTTGCACGGTTACACGGTTCCGTTCTCACGGGTCAAGCGCATCGCGTCATCGCTGGCGTCGCTTGACGTCGAACGGCGCGCCGGGGTGCCCGGTCTCAACTCTGATCGAGCCGACTCGATCGTCGGCGGCGTAATCGCAGTGCAGATTGTGATGGAGACGCTCGGTGTCGAGGAGATTCTTGTTTCCGGAGAAGGCCTGCGCGAAGGCATCGCCTATTCGATCGTCAGTTGGACCGCGTCTGATCCGGCGATCGTGAAGCAAGCCTCGATCGCGGCGCTCGCGTCGCGCTTCCGCGCCTGGGATGCGGGGCGAGCGCATCAGCGCGTCGCGGCCGCCAGGCAACTCATCGACACGCTGGCTCCCGAGCTACCCGAAGAGTTCCAATCGGCCTTGTCGGATGCCGCGTTTCTGCTCGATATCGGTCGCAGCGTCGATTACTACAACCGACTGAGCCACACCGCCGCCGTGGTGCTGCTAGCGGATCTCGACGGCTTCACGCATCGGGAAATCGCGCTCCTGGCTTCGGTCATCCGAGAAGCGGATAAGCGACAGACGGACTTCGGGACGTATGCGCCCTTGCTGACCGATGACGACGCGCCAGCCATCGCGCGCGCTGGTGCGATCCTGGCGCTGGCCGATGAAATCGAACGACGTTTGCCCGACGAGGCGCCGATCGAGCTACAGATCGATGTCGAAGGGGAGCATGTACGGCTGAGCGCGCCGGCGTTTTCCGACTATGAACGCGGGAAGCTGTCGGATCGATTTGAACGCGCCTTCGGTCAGGTGCTCATCTTCAGCTGAAAGGACGCTCGGCTATGGGGCTACGACGCAACGATCACTTTCCGGGGCGTCTTTTCATCGTCGAAGGGATCGACGGCTCCGGGAAGAGCACGCAACTCGATCTGCTGCACAAGTGGCTTGTAAGCCTCGGCTACCTCGTCGTCTTCAGCGAATGGAACTCCTCACCAATCGTCAAGAGCACGACGAGTCGGGGCAAGAAGCGGCGTAGCCTCACACCAATGACATTCAGCCTTATCCACGCAGCCGACTTCGCCAGCCGTACGAACGCGCAAATTATCCCGGCGCTGGAAGCAGGCGCCATCGTGCTCGCCGATCGCTACGCCTACACCGCCTTCGCGCGCGATGCGGTACGCGGTGTCAGCCGCGATTGGCTCCGGCATCTCTACTCGTTTGCCATCAAACCGCATATCGCATTCTATTTTGACGTGCCGCTCGATGAATCACTGCGTCGCATTCTGACCGGTCGCC
>CALAGB010000110.1 GCA_937891245.1 uncultured Thermomicrobiales bacterium
GGGCCGCTCCGCCAGCGTCATACCAGCCGTTCCCGCGGTCTGATCTGTTACCACAATCGCTTTCATGTGATGCCTCCGTCCTTCCGGAACTCGTTTACATGGTCGTTCAATGCAGCTGTCAGCGACGCCGATCCCCGCAGTCTTACCCGATTGATCGAAGGTCTGGGATTGCTGTGGTCGTGCTGGCTGGTGGGGGCGCGTTCCCGCCGGTTACCCGCTACGGTGCTTCACTCTGGGCGCAGGCGAACAACGAAAGATGCGCCATGGACAGGTCGAACGCGGTAGGACGACGCCAACAGGTAGCCGCCCTGGACGACCGCCACGAGCCTGGCGGCGAGTTTTACCACGTCGGCAACTCGAAGGTTAACACTTTTCTGCTGTAGCGGCGCAGATCATCGATATAAGCTCCCGTCCTGTCGTAAACGGATCTTGGAGCGCTCCGCGCGTTCGAATCCTGAAGACAAACAGAGCGCGCGTCGTTCAGAGGAAGGGCTGTATTAAGACGGCAAGCATGGATGCTCGTGACGCGCCTCCCTGATTCGTGCGAAGATATGACACATGAACGAACACGATGACGACGACGATCAGGCGTTGGAGGTTCGATGGCTGGACTGAGTACCGACGAGATCATGGGAATTGCGCTGGAAATGGCGGGGATGCATCACCCTCCGGCCGACAGCGCCATCTATGTCGAAGGCACGGGACTCTCCAAAGTCATGTTCGGCATCGACATCGGCACCGCCGAACTGTTGCTGGCGCGTCAACTTGGCTGTGATGGAGTGATCGCCCATCATCCCGCAGGCGGCAGCGCTCAACTGAATTTCCCCGAAGTCTTGACGCGTCACGTGGAACTGATGGTGGAACACGGCGTCTCGCCGACCGCCGCGCGCGACGCGATCCAGTCGATGATGACACGCGCGTTGCTGCGCGCGCAGAGCCAGAATTTCGACCACGTACCATCGGTCGCACGGTTGCTGGATATGCCCTTTCTGAACGTGCATCTGCCGCTGGATGAGGTCGGGCGGCGTATCATGGTTGACACGATCGGGCGGCATTGTGAGTCGCTCGGACGTCCGGCGAGTGTGCAGGATGCGATCGATGCGCTACTGACCTTGCCGGAGTTTGCCAACGCGCCGACGCGCATCATGGTGCCGGTTGGAGCAGTCGACCGCCCGCTTGGCCGCGTTGCGATCGTGCATGGTGCCGGCACCAACGGTGGTTATGCTGTCGCCCGCACGTATTACGAACATAGTATCGATACCGTTCTCTACATTCATGTCGCGCCGGAGGACGCGCAGCGGCTGCGGTCCGATACGCGCGGAAATCTGATCGTCTCCGGCCACATTTCCAGCGACATGATCGGCATCAATCAGTTCGTGGCGAAGCTCGAAGAGCGCGGCGTCGAGATTGTGCGCATGAGCGGGCTGGAGCAATGGGGAACGGACCAGCCGGCCGTCGAGGAAGCGAATATCGAGGACGCAGAACCTGAGCAACCGGTCGTGGCCGAAGAGAATTCACCGCTGCGCTTGCTTGAGCCGATCGTTATCCCCGCGACTATCGAGACCGAAACAGGCACGGAGCCGGAGGACGTGCCGGAACCCGCGCCCGGGACCTCGATTCGAACGGATACGCAAGAGCTGCCGGAAGTCAACGTTGAGGAAACATCATCCGTACCCGAAGGCACGGCGAAACTCCCTTCGACGGTAGAAATGGATGAGGATGAAGAGCCGGAGGCGGAGACACCGCCCCCGACCTGAAGGACTAGGACACGAACGTCTTACGGATCCGTTCGATCGCGCTATCGATCACGGAATCCGAATTCGCGAAGCTGAGCCGGATGTGGTTTTGCGTTACATCGCCGAAGGCGCCGCCGGGTGTTACGCCGACCAGCGCTTGTTCGATGAGCCGTTTGGCGACGTCCGCGCCACTCAGTCCGGTTCCGCTGATATCCGGTAAGGCGTAGAAGGCGCCCTCGGGAAGCGGGCATTTGAAGCCGGGCACCGAGTTCAGTCCGGCCGCGATGCGATGACGCCGGGCATCCCACGCTTCAACCATCGAGTCGATAAATTCCTGTGGTCCGGTCAGTGCCTCGACCGCCCCTGCCTGGCTGAATGACGACGCACAGGTGATCGAATGGCTGTGGATCTTGGCGATCTGCTTGATGATCTCGACCGGGCCGGCCACATAGCCGAGCCGCCAGCCGGTCATGGCATACGCCTTGGAGAAGCCATTGACGGTCAGCGTGCGCTCGGCCATACCGGGCAGAGATGCGGTGCTCAGATGCTGGCGACCGTCGTAGGTGATCTTCTCGTAGATTTCATCGCTGATGACGATCAGATCACGTTCGGCGGCGACCGAAGCGATCGCGTCGAGTTCCTCGCGCGTGGCGATTCGTCCGGTCGGATTGTTCGGCGTATTAAGGATGAGCAGGCGTGAGGCGGGCGTGATGTGCTCGAGAATCACGTCGCGGGTGATCCGATAGTTATCCGACGGGTCGAGCGGGATGCGCACGCAGTTTGCCCCAGCGACGCTCGCCATCGGCTCGTAGGAGACCCAGCCGGGATCGAACATCAGTACGTCATCGCCCGGCTGCACCAGCGCCAGCACGGATGAGAAGAGTGCCGACTTGGCGCCGGGGGTGACGATGATCGCTTCCGGCCCGACCTCGATGCCGTTATCCTCCTTCAGCTTCCGGGCGATCGCCTGGCGTAGCTGCGGTGTTCCGGCACTGGCGACATAATGGGTG
>CALAGB010000111.1 GCA_937891245.1 uncultured Thermomicrobiales bacterium
GAGCGACCCGACGAAGAGCTCCTGGAAACAGTCGCTGAGGAACTGAGACTCCCAAGTGAGTTTGCGCTTTATCCCGCCCAGACCTTTCCTCACAAGAACCACATCCGGCTTCTCCAGTCGTTGGCTCAACTCCGTGACGAACGACGGCTCGTGGTGCATTTGGTGTGCACCGGGGCAAAGAATGAACATTTCGATGAGATCTGGCATGAAGTTCTTCAACTTAACCTTGAAGACCAAGTTCAGTTCACTGGCTACGTCAAAGAATCATATCTGAGGGCGCTTTATCAACTTGCCACGTTCGTCGTGTTTCCAAGCCTCTTCGAAGGATTGGGCTTCCCTCCACTCGAAGCACTCAGCATTGGTGCGCCGCTGGCGTGCTCAAAGATCCAGCCAATAAGTGAGAACGTGGGTGACGCGGCGCTCCTCTTTGAACCAGCTTCGGTTGTGTCAATCGCCGACGCGGTCGGCGCGCTCGCATCAAATGGTGATCTTCGCGCAGAGCTTAGTCGCCGCGGGATCGAGGCGAGAGGGAAGTATTCGTGGGATGCGTGCGCTCGAAGTCACCGAGCACTCTATAGGCTCCTGGGCGGTGCGCAACTTTCGGAGGAGGATCGGTCTTTGCTCAGGGCCGCCCAGCCGAACGTCGACTCAATCGAGGATCACCCGAATATCGTGCGAGGTCGCGATGCATTTGCGGAGCGGAACTGATGTGTCATCCAATTTCCCATACACGAGTGAACCGGATAAACCGTGGAAGAGTCATAAGAGTTGAAGACCTACCGTCGCCGCCGCCCGGCCGCACTGGCTGGCCCTGGAATAGTGAGCCGCCGCTTGTGACGAGCGACGAACCATGGCCAAGGGTCACCATCGTGACACCTTCCTTTAATCAGGGGATGTTTCTCGAAGAGACGATCCGCTCAGTGTTGCTTCAGGGGTATCCGAATCTGGAGTACATCGTCATCGACGGCGGCAGCACCGACGAGAGCGTCGAGATTATCCGCAAATACGAGCCGTGGCTGGAACACTGGGAAAGCGAGCGGGATCGAGGGCAGAGCCACGCGATTAACAAAGGGTTCGCGCGTGCGACGGGCGAGATTGTCGCCTGGATCAATTCGGACGACGTATATTATCCGGGCGCGATTTTTACCGCCGTCGAGGCGTTCAAGCATGAACCCAATGCTGGTTTCGTTCATAGCGACTGCAGCATCATCGACACCAAATCCCGTGTGAGCGGCAGCATCGAACATACACCGCGTACGCTACCGATGATGATCGGTGACGGCAACTGCATCGCTCAGCCGACCGCGTTCATGCGGCGCAGCGCGTTGCGGCAGGTCGGGCCCATGCGCGAGGATCTTCACATGGTCATGGACTATGAATTATGGATCCGGTTGCTACGGGTTTCGCCGAGTCACTATATGCCGGGAAAGCGGCTGGCCGCATTTCGCATGTATCCGGAATCGAAAACGGTCGGGAGCGCGCACCGAACTCCACCAGAAATATTGAAGGTCTTCGACGGTCTCTTCTCCGATCCATCACTGGAACCTTGCTTGCGGTCGGTTCGTCGCCAGGCATATGGACGGGTCTACTTTCACCGCGCCGTGCATGATGTCGCGGCAGATCGCGCTTTTCCGGACGGACTGCTCAGCTACACACGCTCGCTCGTGCTGCACCCGCGACTGGCGCTCGCCCGTCCGCTGACACCGCTCTGGTTCCTGCGCGAGGCGGGGCGTCAATTGATCCGCGACACGCGCCGCCTGCGTCATCATCCGCTCACTATCACTGAGAAAGATCGTGATGCTGGTTAATGAACAACGATTGCGCTGGCCTGGCACCGGCGGAATCTGCCGCTGGCTCATCACAGCGCTCATTCTCGGCCTCTCAGTTCCGTTCCTCTCGGTCGGTCATGTCCGAGCCGCCGACGCTCCGCAACAGTATTCGATCACCTCGTTCGAGCAGAGCGATACCAATGGCGATGGGAAACCGGACAAGGCGTTGATTCGCTGCGCCTGTTACACCAAGGATGATCGCATCGTCGTCTTCGATGGCGCCGGAGACATGCGTCCTTCGAACGCTGCCGATCAGGGCACCGACATGACCAACGACTTGTGGCTCTTCGATGTCGGCAATCGCGGCAGCTTTCAGATCGCGGTGCAATTCAAGGACGCCAACAACCAACTGACAGCCGACGTCTATCAAGACCAGAACGCTGATGGGAAGGTGGCGACCGGCATCGTTTCCGGTCATACCGTCGTCACCGAGCCGGGCTATCCCGTTGTCCACCTGTTGTCGCGTGACGGCTACTGGCAACGCGATGGCCGCATCGCACTCAATCTCGATATCCGCGTTGATGGACGCATACTGGCGACATTCGGCGGCGAAAACTACCTCGAATACACGAGCAATGACGGCCGGCCAGATGTCGTCATTCGCGTACGCGGGCCACACGACGGCGACCCGCGCTCCTATGACTGGCGCAACGTCGAAACGCCCGTTCCAGCCACCAGCGCCGTCCGCCGTTCAACGCTCATGGTTCGTGAAAAAGGCGAGGAACCGCCAATCGCGCCTGTCTTCCCCTGGTATTTTCTCGGGCCGAAAGTCGGATTTCTTAAGACCTACGGTCAGAGTTTCCCGCCGATTCAGGTCGATTGGAATAGCGGGAAGATCGCATCGTTTTCTGAAATCATCGCCTCGCGTGCCAGTGCGGATAACTGGTTTACGTATTCGAATTACACAATCGAGCCGGGTAAGCTGAACAACCCTGACTTTGAAAGCCCGTTTGCCTTCTATAACCTGGCGGACGACGGCTCGGGTCTGCCCGACATGGAGGTACGGATCGAACGGGCCACAGCCGGCGACCAGTTTGTCGATCCGAACTGGCAGGGGCGACCCTACCAGCAGATTCGCTACTCCTGGGAGCAACGCGCAGGGCAGAATTGGAGCTTCAAACTCGGCCTCCTCGGGCAGAAGCCGATCAACCAAACGGTCACGTTCCCCGATTTCAGCCTCACGACCGTACCCTACGACCAATTGCCGTCGTGGGTGACGTCAAATAGCTGGGATATCGCGACGTTCGTAGCCGTCGAACGCCAGAGCTATAGCTCAACCGAAGGGATCTATGAGTGGGATCCCACCGGTTCCCTCCGCGACGACTATTACTCCGGCGCTTCCGACACCGCTCCAAAGCCGCCGGATTCACTCTCGGCGGGGCTTCGCGGCGAGTACACCACGCACCTCGACGCACAGCCGTGGCTCTATCTGAGCCCGGTCGACGGGCGCTTACATCTGGCCGGCGCCCAGACCGGACTCTACAAGCAGGACAAGACGCACACGGTTGTCTACGAAAACCTGGCGGGAGGTCAGTACATCGACGCCTGGCTCGGTTATGACGACAATCAACTCGCGCGACAGCTGTATCAGTTGCCGAACGGTCTTCTATTCACGGAGAACAACACCGTATCGTTGCTCGACGCAACGATCGCCCAGGCGTCCTTTCGCACACTTCCACCGACCAATCACGCCGACTGGACCGCGATCGGTCAGCGTCTGAGTACGATCCGCCCGATCTCGGCCGGCGATCTGCAAGCGATGTACATGCAGTTCCCCGGCAAACAGGCGGTCATCACGCACGCGACGGTGAGTGATCTCCGCTTCACCGCCACCGGCTATCGCTTCATTCTCGATCTTCAGCCGGGGTTCGATCTGGGCGGCCTGGCCGTGAGTGGCATCAGCGGAGCCGGCAGCTACGCGATCAGTTTCGATTCGACGTCGAACCGCTATACGGCTCAACCGGCAACCGACGCTGACGCCGTCGTTACGCAGGCCAACGTTCCGGCGGAAACACCGGTGCGAGCTCCGTCAACCGCCGCCTTCCATATCGAAAACCAGGGAAGCGTCGACCTCGGGCAACTGCCGGCCGTCATCACGGCCCGCTTGAACAACGGCGCACCGATTCTCGTGCGCGAGCAGGCCGTTGACCTGCTCGCCGATACGCCCGTCGAAATCGCGGGCAGCTGGCAGCCGCCCAAGGTTGGGCAATGGTCGATCACGGCCACGGTCTATCTGCCCGATGGGAGATCGGTGCAGCGCTCCGAAGCCGTCACCGTCAAAGGAGCCCACGAACCACCCTGGCAGGAGATGGTCCGAGGAGCCTGGCCGCATACGAGCGCACCGCTCTACCTGAGTTTACTCGCCGGACTGGTAACCATACCGCTGGCGGCCGGTATTCTGCTGATTCGGCGCGATCAATGAGCACGATG
>CALAGB010000112.1 GCA_937891245.1 uncultured Thermomicrobiales bacterium
CGGCTGGTTTCCGATTGGTGACGTCATCTCGAACAGCATCGACTTGCACATCATCACGATCATGACCATCGTCGACAGCATTATCACCGGAAACTGGAAGGCCCTCGGCAACACGCTCCACCATCTCATCCTGCCGGTCTTCACGCTGTCGTTGCTGCCGATGGCGGTCATCTCGCGTATCACCCGCGCCGGGATGCTCGAAGTGCTGCGGCAGGACTATCTCCGAACGGCTCGTGCGAAGGGCGTTCGAGAGTCGATCGTCATCTTTCGGCACGCGCTGCCAAACGCATTCCTCCCGGTGGTGACCGCGCTGGGCCTGCAGTTTGGCGTGCTCCTCAGCGGTGCGATTCTCACTGAAACGGTCTTCAACCTCCCGGGGTTGGGACGTCTTGTGATCTCGTCGATCTTGTTCCGCGACTTTCCGGTTATCCAGGCGATTGTCGTGGTTGCGGCGGTCGCGTTCACATTGATTAATCTCCTGGTCGACCTTTCCTACGCGGTCTTCGATCCTCGAATACGATACGAGTGAGGAGGCTGCGTGAAGACTACTGCGATCGACTCGAGCATGTTCGAATCGACCGGACGGCGTGATAGTTTCCTTGTCCACGCGGGGAAGGTGCTGACGAGCCGACCCTCGGCGATGATCGGTATGGTCATATGTGTGCTGCTCGTCATCCTGGCCATCATCGGTCCGCTCATCGCGCCGTACGATCCACTCTCACAGACGTTGGCTGATCAATTGCAGGCGCCATCCTGGCATCACCTCTTCGGTACGGATCAGTTCGGCCGCGACATCTTGAGCCGCATTCTCGTCGGGGCACGGCTTGCGCTCCTGATCGGTGTCGTCGCCGACGTTCTGGCGCTCGCCTTCGGCACGTTATTCGGCCTGTTCGCCGCCTTCTACGGCGGATTCGCCGACACCGCCATCATGCGAACGATGGATGTGCTCCTCGCCTTCCCGTATCTTCTCCTCGCCATGCTGGTGATCGCGCTGCTCGGACCAGGCTTGTACCAGGCGGTCGCCGCCATCGGCGTCGTGTACGTCCCGCAGTTTGCGCGCATTGTGCGCAGCGCCGCACTTGCGGTCCGTCAGGAGCCGTATATCGACGTGGCGCGCTCCATCGGGGCGAGCCCGTCACGCATCATCTTTCGCCATGTCCTTATTAATTCCGCCCCGCCGATCATCGCGCAAACGACGCTGATGTTCGGCATCTCCATTCTGGAGGTTGCCGGCCTCGGATTCCTTGGCCTGGGCGCGCAGCCGCCACAGCCGGAGTGGGGAGCGATGCTGGCCGAAGGGCGCTCATACATCCTGACGAGTTGGTGGATGGCCACGGTGCCCGGACTTGCGATCATGTTCAGCGTTCTCGGGTTCAACTTGCTAGGCGACGTGGTGTTCGACATCTTGGATCCGAATCGTCAGCAGTCCGTGAAGTAATCGGCCGCGCCGCCCCCTGTTCTGCTTGTGCGATACCTCGAAGAACAGCATCGCGTATCGGTTGAACACTGCTCTACCGCGATCGAGCCTCATTGGCTGATAATCGGCACGAGAACCGAATGCGGCGATTGGCGCCGTTGCCCGTCGCTTTCGATTGGCGCCGTTGCCCGTCGCTTTCGATTGGCGCCGTTGCCCGTCGCTTTATACGACTAAGGGGAATGACGATGGATCTTGAACTCACCGGCAAGGTGGCGATCGTACCGGCATCGAGCGGCGGCCAGGGGAAAGCGGTGGCGCTGGCGCTGGGGCGTGAAGGTGCGCGCGTGGCGATGTGCAGCCGCGATCAGGCGGCAATTGACGCGGCGGCGGACGATGTGCGGGCGAGCGGCGCCGAGGTACTGGCGCTGGCGGCCGATGTGACGCAGGCGGTGGATATCGAACGGCTGATCGCGGCGACGATCGAGCGCTTCGGCGGCGTCGATATTCTGGTGACAAACGCCGGTGGCCCACCGGCGGGAACCTTCGATCGCTTCGATGACGCAGCCTGGCAGGCGGCCTTTAACCTAACGCTAATGAGCGTGGTTCGGCTCATTCGCGGCGTGTTGCCGTCGATGAAGGAGCGGGGCGGCGGTTCGATTGTGGCGATGACGTCGTCGTCGATCAAGCAGCCGATTCCGAATCTGCTCCTGTCGAACGTGATGCGGTCCGGCGTGGCGGCGCTGATCAAGTCGCTGGCCGATGAGGTCGCCGATGATCACATTCGGCTTAACACGGTTGTGCCAGGCCGGATCGCGACGGCGCGTATCGCGCAACTCGACCAGGCGAACGCCGAGAAGCAGGGCGTCGATGTCGAGACGGTGCGCAATCGCTCGCTGGCCCAGATTCCGATGGGCCGCTACGGCGAAGCGGCCGAATTTGCCGACATGGTCGCCTTTCTGGCGTCAGCACGTGCCTCGTACATTACCGGCGCGACCGTGCAGATCGACGGCGGCATGATCCGCTCACTCTGGTAATCAGTCGTTCCCGGCCGGCGCTTCCGGTTCCCAGTGCCAGCCCGCCCCGGCGCGTTCGACATAGCCGATGCCCGGGAAGGGGAAGTGATAGACGAGGATGCGAGCGCGGTCGGCGGCCGCCTGATCGTAGATGCGGCGCCGAGTCTGGATGGCGATGTCGGGCTGGAAGTCGAAGGCCGGGTGCCAGCTCGGCTCGGCGAGATGCAATGGATTGATGGCAACATCGACGAGGTTCAGGAGTTGCTCGCTGCCGGAGGCGATCGTCAACCCCATGTGGTGCGTTGTGTGGCCGGGCGCCGGCAGGACGTAGATGCCGGGGACGATCTGTTCCTCTTCAACCCCTTCGATGAGATCGAGCTGGGGACGAATCGGCGGCAGGTAGGTGTTCGCCCAGTTGCCCATGAATTGATCGAGTTCTCCGAGATTGTGCAATTCACCGGCCATCGCTTTGGCCAGGTTTGTCTCGTCGGTCCAGAAATCCCACTCGCCCTGGCGCATGACGAGGCGGGCATTCGGGAAGGCCGGTTTACCTTCGGCGTCGATCGTCGTGCCGATATGGTCGGGGTGCCCGTGCGTGAGAATGACGACGTCGATCGATTCCGGCTCGATACCGGCCGCGCGCAGGTTTTCGAGCAGGTGGCCGGTGGTCGGAGCGAAGGGGCCGATACCGGTGTCGATCAGGACGCGATACGCGCCGGTCGTGACGACGACCGAGGTGAGCGACGACTGCACCATATCGGTTGGCAACCCACGTGAACTGAGCGCTCGATCGCGTTCCTCTTCGGGCGCGTTACCGAAGACCGCTGCCGCCGGGAAGGCGGAAAGCCCATCGGTCACGGCGAGGCACTCGAACGCCCCGACGGCGAAACGGTGTAGTTGCTGACTCATGTCGTTCATCCTCCGTGTCGCTGAATGGCCCAGGTCCTTACTCTCATTATTGACCGTGCACCGTAGTTCGCATAGAGACCAACGGCGAATCTCTGTGGTCAAGGCAGCCCGCGACAGGAGTCGTTGGCCGACCGGGCGACCATTATTCACACGTTGGGGAGCCAGCTTTCCCTAACCGAGTGCCAGGGCGGCAATGCCGGCGACCATGAGGCCGGCGGCGACGAGGCGGCGTTTGCCTTCGCCTTCGGAAAGGAGCCGGGCGCCCATGAGCGTGCCGATGAGGATACTCACCTCGCGGGCCGGTGCGACATAACTGACCGGCGTGAAGCTCATGGCAAAGAGCACCAGCATGTAGGCGGCCGGGCTGAGGATCGCCACGCCAATCGTTTCGCGACGATGCTTTGCCCAGAGCGCGCGCACGACGGTCGGGCGACGCACGGCGACCGGCGCCAGGAAGATGGCGCGCGTGACGGATGAACCGAGATCCTGTATGACCGGTGAAATCATCAAGGTGCTGACCGCATGCTTGTCCCAGAGCGTGTAGGTGGCGATGAACATGCCGGTGATAAGTCCGTAAAAGATGGCGGGGTGATTGCCGGATTGCCGGAGCGCACTCGGCCCGCCGGTCAGGATGAAGACGCTCAGGATAACGATGGCGGCGCCGATCAATCCGAGCGTCGAGGGATGCTCGCCGAGAATAAAGATGGCGCCGACGGTCGCCAGCGTTGGACCGGTGCCGCGCGCCAATGGATAGACGAGCGAGAGATCGCCGACTCGATAACCCTGTTGCAGTATGAGGAAGTAGCCGATGTGAATGATGCCGCTGCCGACGATGAAGACGATTTCGATCGGCCCAAAATGCGGGCGCTGGATGATGATGACGGCGGCGATGACCGGGGCGTAGATCAGCGAAGCGAGGGTC
>CALAGB010000113.1 GCA_937891245.1 uncultured Thermomicrobiales bacterium
CGCGACGGCGACTGGCACCGTGCCTTTCATCTTTGGATCGCCGGTCGGTCGAGTGATGGCGGCAGCGACGTGCTCTTTCAGCGCCGCTCGGCGGGTAAGGACACCTGGCCCCAGCGATTGGACGTCGCCGTCGGCGGCCATTATCGAGCTGGTGAGACGATTCACGATGTAATCCGTGAGATCGAGGAGGAGGTTGGGCTGACGCCGCGTCTTGACGATCTCGTCTCCGTTGGTGAGCGACATACGGAAAGCCTCAAATCCACCTGGCAGGATCGCGAAATTCAAGATGTCTATGTGCTGGCACTGCACGTCGGCTGGCCGCGCTTCGCGCCGAATTCCGACGAAATCGAGAGCCTGGTGCGGGTTAATGGCGAGCTGCTGCTGCGACTCAGTCGCGGCGAATCAAGGAACGTGGCGGCCCTCATGGCACCGGTGATCGCCGATGGCGAGATCGGGGAATGGCGGCCGGTGACAATCGATTTCAACGACTTCGTGCCCACCGCTGATGGGTATCTGGCCCGTGGGACGAGTGCTGCGCTGCGGGTGCTGGCAGGGGAAGCAGACGTCACGCTCGGCGATGCACACGCGACATAATATGAGCAACCTGAAACGGCCCATCCGTTTTCGGATGGGCCGTTCGTGTTTCCACCGAGGATTGAATTACTCGTCGTTACCGGTGGTGATCGGCGCGCCGATCAGGCTGCCCCATTCGGTCCAGGAGCCGTCGTAGTTGCGGACGTTCGGATAGCCGAGGATCTCGTGCAGCGCGAACCAGGTATGGGCGCTGCGCTCGCCGATGCGGCAGTAGGCGATGATCTCTTTGTCCGGTGTCAATCCCTTATCGCCGTAGATCTTACGGAGTTCGTCAGGCGACTTGTAGGTGCCATCCTCCGCGGCCGCCGTGCTCCACGGAATATTGCGCGCGCTCGGCACGTGTCCGCCTCGCTGGGCACCCTCCTGTGGCAGGTTTTCCGGTGCCAGCAGCTGGCCGCTGAATTCGCCCGGGCTGCGCACGTCGACCATTCCCTTCGTCGGGTTGTCGATCGCTTTCTGCACGTCATCGCGGAAGGCGCGCAGAGCAGGGTTGGCATCCTTCGCCTTGTAGCTGGTGCGTTGCGGTGTCGGCGATTCGGTCGTCGTCTCGCGCTTCTCGTCGAACCACTTCTTGCGTCCGCCATCCATCAGGCTGACATTCTCGTGGCCGTAGAGCTTGAAGATCCAGTAGGCGAAGGCCGCGAACCAGTTGTTGTTATCGCCGAAGAGCACAACATGTGTGTCGTTGCTGATGCCCGCGCTGGAGAGTAGTTCTTCCCATTCCGCCTTGGCCGGGATATCGCGCGACGGATGCTGTTGGAGTTGGGTCTGCCAGTTCCAGCCGATTGTATTCGGGGTGTGGCCGGTTTCATACGCGCTGGTATCGACATCGACTTCGATGAGCTGGACGTTTGGATCGTTGAGGTGATCGGCGACCCATTGGGTGCTGACAAGCACGCCCGATTTGGAATTGGTGGCGCTAGACATGATGGAGATCCCTCCCTTGCCGCGGACGTACGGCCGGAATTGCCATAATCCAAAGATTATCCGTGACCAAAGCGCTGACCTCAATCTCACCCCGAGTCTTGGTGAGCGCGGCGCCTCGGCACAGCATCAAAACATTTACCCACGTGTTGTTATTCCCCAGATCGTTTGTGGAAATCACCTCCCGGTCGATTCTCCGCATCCAGTCGCCGATTATACGACGCAATGATTGCTGACGGCACCAACTCTAAAGACAATAAACCACGAAAATCCTAGACCATTCTGAGAATGATATAACAACTTTGATGTATGAAACGTCATTATGACCGCCCGCCATGCCCGCGACCGCGAGCGGAGGGGCCAGCGCACGTCAATGTGTATGATGGCAACGTCTGAATATGACGTGAGGCCAGCGGGCCGAGACGGAGTGGGCATGGACGATACCGAGTTCGAGAGATTACGCGATCGCTATCGGGGCTGCCTGTTGGGGTTGGCGGCCGGTGACGCGCTTGGTGCGCCGCTCGAGTTCATTAACCGCGACGAAATCGCGCTGCGCTACGGCGTCGTGCGCGACATGCTCGGGGGCGGCTGGCTCGACACGAAGCCGGGCGAATATACCGACGATACGCAAATGATGCTCGCCATCGCGCGCAGCGTCGCCGAGCTTGGTCGGATCGATCCCGTCGATATCGGCGCGCGGTTCGTGCAGTGGATGGAGAGTATGCCGAAAGATATCGGCAATACGACGCTGCAATCGCTGGGGTATCTGGCGGCCGGTGTCCCCTGGGACGAAGCGGGCGCACGCACGGCGGCGCGAAAGGGCGATTCCGGCGCCGGGAACGGCTCAATTATGCGTACGGCGCCGATCGGTCTCGCCTGTCGCAATGATCGTGAGGCGCTCATTCGTCAGAGCATCGACATTTCACGGATTACCCACGCCGATCCCCGCTGTACCTGGTCATGCGTCGCGCTCTGCCAGGCGATCGCCGCGTTGCTCGATGGTACCGATGACGTGCTGGCGGCGGCCGCGGCAGGCATCGAAGAGCCGGAAGTCGTCGTGACGCTCGAACGGACCGCGACGATCGGGCGGAACGACGTCCGCAGCGGCGGCTACGTCTTGCACACCCTCAGTGCGGCCTTCTGGGCGTTCGTCAATCACGACAGCTTCGAAGAGGTCGTCGTGGCGGCGGTCAATCTCGGCGGCGATGCCGATTCGAGCGGCGCTGTGGCTGGTGCGCTGGCCGGCGCGCGCTCTGGCGCGTCCGCGATTCCCGACCGCTGGCTGGCGGTGCTCCAGAGCCGGCAAGAGTTGACCGATCTGGCCGATCGGCTCCTCGAACTTGCCTGATCCATCCCGCGCTATTCATCGAAGAGTGTGCGCTGCTCGGGTGCCGAAGGGAGAGGCGGATGGTCGATGTCGAGCATGTCCATCAGCACGTAGGCGTTGCGCGGCCCCTGATCGCCGTAGTTCGTATTGAAGAAGATGTGAATTGTCTCGGCGACCGCACCGGCTGATTCGATCTTCTCGCGCCATTCCTCCAACTCAGCGGTGCTGTATTCCCAGTTGAAGCGATCACGGCTCGACCCGCCGAAGTGGTACCAGGTCTGATAATTCCGGCCGTGGAAGCGAATAATCGCGAGCTTGGGGTTCGTCACGCCATAGACGGGCGGAACCGATCCGCTGCCCATTTGTGGCTCGTCGGCCATCGTGTAGCTGAGGCCGGCATCTTCGAGCAGCGCGATCGTCGCATCGGCGTGCTCCTCGTCGAGCCAATCGCGACGGCGGAATTCGACGGCCAAATCGAAGCCGGGGAGCAGTTCGGGCAGGAGCTTGATGTACTCCTGATGCTCCTCGGTGTTGCGATACGACGGCGGGAACTGAAACGTCAGCGCACCGAGCTTGCCGGCTTCGCGGAGCGGTTCGATGG
Organism: uncultured Thermomicrobiales bacterium; assembly: GCA_937891245.1. Taxonomy (GTDB): domain Bacteria; phylum Chloroflexota; class Chloroflexia; order Thermomicrobiales; family Thermomicrobiaceae; genus CALAGB01. The sequence goes on from CALAGB010000113.1 coordinate 3,447, forward strand.
CGTCGGCGAAGGCGCTGGCGAGATCGGCATCGGGCTCGGGCCGTGAGCCACCCGGCTCCTCCGGCGTGCTGGTCAGCTCTCGCGGCGGTTTGACGTCGAAAACGAAACCGTCAGGTGAACGATTGACCCACCCTTCGACCGTCTTGCGTGACGGCACGCGGTAGTAGGTCGTATTCACCTCGACGATCGGGAAATACCGGGCGTAGAAGGGGAGCTGATCGGTTGATTTGAGGCCAGGCGGATAGAATGGATCATGGTCGCTCCAGGCGGACGTTCCGATCAGAAGTTTGGCCATGTGACATCACCTTTCGCGAGCGCTGGTGCTCAGGCGCTGTGCAGATCGTAGGCGGGCGGTGTCGGATCGACGCTGAGTGTACTGAAAATCTTCTGGGCGGCTGCCTGAAGTTGCTGGCGGCTGGCGAAATCGCCGTAGATGACGATGAAGAGATCGTCGTGTTCCCGTCGCACGAGGAGCGCTTCGGCATGCTGGTGGCCTGCTTCCGGCGAATAGAGATCGTAGCCGCCGCGTTCCCCGGCGTAGTGGTCGACGGTACGCGCTTGCACGCTGGTATCGCCGATGATCTGATCACCGGCTGCCTGCTCGACGACGTCGACGACGTGCTGGAAATAGCGGTCATCAAGGTGCGAGGTCGCTTCAAGCCGGGAGGTCGCGATCAGGATACGGAGCGGATGCGGGCTGCCGCCGGAGAACCACCAGTTGCCACCGTCGGCATCGACCTGTTTCGTCAAGAATGTGCAGCCTTCGGGCAACGCCATGACGAGCGCCGGTCCGGAGATTGACTGCGGCGCGGCAACGACGATCGTCGCGGCCGGCTCGGCGGCGTTGGTCTTCGGCCCTCGATGGATGCTCCTGCTGGTGACGATCGCCAGCGTGGCGCTGAAACCGGCGACCAGCACGAAGATCGCCGCGAGCCCCGCGTACGTCCAACCGCGCGAGCGGCGTCGCGGCGCATCTCTCGGTCGTTCCTGCTCGTGAGTGCCCATCTCGCTGTCCATGGCTTGAGTGTACGATACCGTTCGACTCGCTCGATACCATTTGTGATGTGTGAGCGTCGTCCGTTACTGTCGCGCGGACCACTTCTCTGTTAGGGTCTAGGAAGACGATGTTTGCGCGTACGTTGGGCCGCATCTGATGTGAGAGGATCAAGATTCATGCCGATCATCTCGAAGGAAGATCAAGACTACGTTCGCTCGCTTTTCGATGAGAAGCTAACGGGCGATGTGACATTGCGCCTCTACACACAGGGCGCTTCGAAGCTGGTGGTGCCGGGCCGACCGGAGTGCCCAATGTGCGAGGTGACGCAGCAGCTGCTCGAAGAGTTGGTTGAACTCTCCGAGCAGCTGACGCTCGAAGTTCGCGATTTCTACACCGAGCGCGCGGAAGCTCAGGCCGACGGGATCACCCAGATTCCGACGCTGGTGCTCGAGGGCGCCAGCAAAGGGAAGATTCGCTTCATCGGCGCACCCTCGGGCTATGAATTCGCAACCCTGCTCGACGATCTGATCGATCTCTCGAACGGCACGACGAGCCTCGAACCGGCGAGTCGTGACATGCTGGCAGCGTTGACCGAGCCGGTCCATATCCAGGTCTTCGTCACCCCAACATGACCGCACTGCCCTGGTGCCGCCCGTGTGGCGCACATGATGGCGATGGAGAGCGAACTGATCACAGCCGATGTGGTTGAGGCCGGCGAATTCCCCGAGATGGCCCAGAAATATCAGGTCTACGCGGTCCCGAAGATCGTCTTCAACGATGCGGTCTCCTTCGAAGGGAATCGCCCCCAGGAGGCGTTCGTCAGCGCAATTGAGCAGGTGACGAGCAAAGACGCAGAGGGCGACGCAGAGAGCTGAGAACGGCCCTCACCCCTGGCCCCTCTCCCGCGCCGCGCGGGAGAGGGGAGGAGACGCGCGACTAAAGTCGCGTGGGAGCCATCAATGTCGCCCCTACGAAATCTCAGCCGGTGTAGGGGCGACATTTATGGCTCCCGGGTCACCCGCCGCACACGTTGCAGGAATATTCACCCGCTCGCCCTGAGACCTCCCCGCTCCCAATCGTTGGGTGAGGGCCGTCCCCGCCGCCTCGCCGATCCCGTTCGTGACATCCTGACACGTCTTGTCAGAATAGAACGAATGTTCTAGTATGGGAGATGAAGGTACGTTCGGGGCGTACCGGATCGGAGGAGCCGATGGCTGCGCGTGGGCGGGACGACGACTTGACCGTCGCCTGTCTCTTCATTCCGCATTTCCCGTTGCGTGTCGAGATCTTGCGCCATCCGGAGTTGGATGGTGCGGCGGTCGGGCTGACCGATCCGACGGCGCGACGCCGGGTCGTTACTGCCTGCTCGGCCGAAGCCGCCGAGCGCGGGGTGCGGATCGGGATGTCGCTGCGCGAGGTGCTGGCGGTCGATCCGAACGTCGTCATCCTGAACGCCAACCCGGTTGCCTATCGCCGGACGTTTGAATCGCTCCTGCAGCGACTGAGCCGGCTGAGCCCCGGCATTGAGGCGGGCGAACTCGGCTGCATCTACATCGACCTGCGCGGTCTGGCGCGGCAGGCGGGCGGGCTCGATGCGCTCGCGTCGGCGCTGCT
>CALAGB010000114.1 GCA_937891245.1 uncultured Thermomicrobiales bacterium
ATCATTCGCGCGGGACGACTCTTCGACGGTTCGGGCAGCGCTCCAGCGCCGGCCGAAATCGTGATCGAGGGTGCGCGCATCGTCGATGTTGTTCGTGGCCAGGGGACGGTCGCGATCGACGGCGATACGATCATCGACCTATCGGAAGGCACACTGCTGCCCGGCCTGATCGACGCCCATGTGCACATCATCGGCAGTGGCGAACCGGGTGACAGCGCATTCGGCATCGGTGACATCCTGAACTCGATCCCGACCGTGACGCTCAACTCGCTCGCCAACGCCCGTCGCGATCTGGAGGCCGGTTTCACCACCGTTCGCGACGCCGCCGCCCGGCATTACGCCGACATCGCCGTGCGCGATGCGATCAACCGCGGCGAGCACGTAGGACCGCGTATCTGGGCTTGCGGCCTCGGCATTACCTCGACAACCGGCCATATGGATCGCGAGAAGATCCTGCCGCCACATCTCAGCCTGCCGGGGCCGAACACGGTCGCCGATAGCCCCGACGAGGCGCGCAAGGCGGTGCGGCTCAATCTGCGCTACGATGTCGACTTCATCAAGTTCAACGCCACGCTCACCGAGCACGTCCGTCGCTACCACGGGTATTGCGCTCCCGAGATGACCTTCGAAACGATGCAGGCGCTGATCGAAGAGGCGCACTGGCATGGACGCAGCGTGACCGCCCACTGCTACGGTGGGGACGGCGCGACCTGGGCGCTGGATGCCGGGATTGACGGCATCGAGCACGGCTTCTACCTCACCGACGAACAGCTCGAACAGATGGCACGGCAGGGCACCGTCCTCTGCCCGACGCTCAGCGTTGCGGGGCGTTTCCGGGAATTTGGCACAAAGGCGCTGCCGGCCGGCGCCACACACCTCGAAGCATGGCGACAGAAGGCGATCGCTAACGCCTGGAAGACGGCCGGTCGCGCCCGCGAACTCGGGGTCAAGATCATCTGCGGAACCGACGCCGCCATGCCGTACGTCACCCACGGCGGCAACGCCTATGAGCTGGAAATGCTGGTCGAAGCTGGGCTCACGACCAGCGAAGCTCTGGTCGCGGCCACCGGCGGCGCGGCTGAGGGGATCGCTTTCCCGGAGGTCGGCAAGATCGAGGCGGGGCGCTTCGCCGATCTCGTCTGGGTCGACGGCGATCCACTCGCCGACATCACGATTCTCAAAGACCTGGAACGTGTCGCGCTCGTCATCAAGGGCGGTGACATCGTGGCCGACCGGCGCGCGCAAACGCGCGTCGCAGCGAACGCGTAGAAGGAGCGACCATGCGGGTCACGATTGTCGGGGCGGGCGCGATCGGCGGCACGACCGGCGTCCAACTGCACCGCGCCGGGCACGATGTTACGCTCGTCGATCGGGATGCGGCACACGTAGCGGCGATCAATCTGAACGGCTATCGGATCAGCGGCTACGTCGAGCTGTCCGAGCAGGTTCCAGCCATCACGACCGATCAACTCGCGACGCACGTCGAGCAGCACGGTCCGCTCGGCATGGTGGTGCTGGCCGTCAAAGCGATGGACACGGACGCGGCCGCGGCGGTGATCGCGCCCTTTCTGGCGGATGACGGCTTCATCGTTTCGTATCAAAACGGCCTGAATGAGGAGCGAATCGCGCCGATCGTTGGGCCGGAGCGGACGATCGGCGCCTTCATCCACTTCGGCGGCGACCTCATAGAGCCGGGACATGTCGTTCTGGCGAATCGGGTCACCACCTATCTGAGTGAGCTCGACGGCCGGCGAACGCCGCGCATTGAGGAGATCGCCCAGGTTCTCGCGGCGGTTACGCCGGTCGAGATCACGAACAATCTGAACGGGTATCTCTGGGGCAAGCTCTGTTACGCCGCGCTCGGCTTCGCCGTTTCGGTGGTCGATGCGCCAGTTGATGAGATCCTGGAAGCCAATCCTGGCGTTCGCCCCGCCATACGTGGGGTCGTGGCCGAGGTCATCGATGTCGCCCATGCCCAGGGCCTGCGTCTCGAAAATATCCACGGCTTTGATCCGAATCTCTTTGACCGGGAGAATCCGGATCGGCTCGCCCAGACCGATCGCTTCTTCGATGAGTGGTCTGCCCGCGGCAAGCATTCGATCAAACGACACATGGGTATTCATCGGGATATCAAGGTGCGCAAGCGGCGCACCGAAGTTGATTTTCAGGTCGGACCGGTCATCGCACGCGGGCGCGATCTTGGCGTAGCGACGCCGCTGCTGGAACGTTTGGTTTCGATCGTCCATGACGTCGAAACGGGCAAACGCGCGCAAGATTGGGACACGATCGAGGAGTTGAACGCCGCGGCAGAAGCGGCCGGCGAGCGCTGAGTGTTTCGCGGGGATTGACAGATGTCTGGCAGTCACGTATGCTCATATTGTCTGACAATCGGACAATCGTGGGACACGAACTTTGGACAACGAACCCGGGCCGACCATCGTGCCGCCGACCGAACGGACGCTGGCCGATCTCGTCGTCCAGCAACTCCGCAAACAAATCATCCTGGGGAGACTGCCACCAGGGGAGCGGCTGACCGAAGCCAGACTCTCGGAAGAGTTGGCTGTCAGTCGTGGGACGGTCCGCGAAGCGTTGCGCCGTCTGGAGGCGGAAAGCCTCGTCGAATCGATCTCGCACCGCGGCTCCCGGGTCGCGGCGCTCAGTCCCGACGACGCGGTCCAGATTTCCGAGATCCATTCGATTCTCGGATCACATACGGTGGATCAACTCGATCTACCGATCGCGAAGGGTCTCTGCCGCCAGTTGACGCAAATCGCGCGCGAGATGCGCGAGTTACGGGTGCCCGAAGATGTCGATCGCTTTATCGAACTGGACAATCAGTTCCACCGGGCGATCGTCGAAGCGATTGGACAACGGCGCGTCTTGCAAGTCTGGTCCGGCGTCAGCGCGCTCCACAGCATTCTCGTCGGCATCTCGCTGCGGGACACGGATCTGAGCGGAGACGAGATTGCGTCGCGCCACGAAGTGATCATCGCGGCGCTCTGCCAGCCGGATCGTGAGATCGCCAGCCGCACCGTTGTCGACCATTACCGGACGAATGAAGCACGCCTTCGCGCGCTAATCGCTGAGCACGAGAACGGAAAAGGTGAAGCAACCGATGACTGATTCCGACCGCCGCGACGAACTCAATCGCTTCCCGCTCCTGGGTCAACTGACGGCCGGAAAGCGCCAGACGCATCAGGTCGTTCTGCCGGGAGCGCTTCTCGGCGACGAATCACGTCCCGTTGTCTCGATCGCTGGGGCGAATCCGGGGCCGGTCGTCTTCATCAACGCCGGTGTCCACGGCGGTGAATACCCCGCGATCGAAACCGCGATTCGTTTGGGCAAGACGCTTGATCCAGCAACACTCAGCGGCACCGTCGTCGTTCTGCCGGTGCTCAACCTGCCTGCGTTCTGGAAACGAAGCATGTTCGTTTGCCCGATCGACGACGTCAATCCGAATCGCGTCTTCCCCGGCGACCCCGAGGGGAGCTACAGCGAACAGATGGTCTATGCGTTGACGACCGAGTTCATGGCGCGGGCCGACTACTACATCGACCTGCACGGTGGCGATATGGTGGAAGGGCTCGTACCATTCTCGATCTGCCGCTCCGGCACGGAAGAGGTCGATCGGAAGTCCCTCGAATTGGCCAAAGTCTTCGGGCTGCCGTATGTCCTGACGGTCGATCGGCCGATTCAGCCGTCGAAGGGCTCGATGAGCTTCGTGGCTGGTGTCGAACGCGGAGTGCCCGGCCTCATCGCCGAGGCGGGCGGCGTCGGTCAGTTGCAGCCGGAAGCGGTCGATTTGCTGACAAATGGTATTCTCCGCGTACTCAATCACCTCGGCATGATCGATATTGATGTGCCCGAGGTTGCCGCGCCAACGGTGCTGACGAACTTTGAGTGGCTCTATTCAGAGAACGCGGGAATGTTTTACCCCTCGGTCGCGATCAATGAAGATATCGTCGAGGGGCAGCGGATCGGCCACATTGGCTCGCTCTTCGGCGAGCAACTGGAAGAGATTCACGCACCGCTGAGCGGTCGCATTCTCTTCATCACTACCAGTCCAGCGGTGCTCGAACATGGGCTCCTGATGGGGATTGGAGCCTGAAACAGGGGAGAGCGGCATTGAGTGGTCTATGCCTGCGCGGCCCGTTGCTTCGTGGGGGTGAGAAGGCGAGTTGGTGGCAGACGACGCGACCGATTTGACCTACGGTATTCGATTCGTCTCTGGGAGGAGAACATATGCGTTCCGATTTTCGGCTCGATGATCTTGTACAGGGGATACGCGGGAGCGCGTTAAGCCGGCGCTCGATGCTTCGCCTGATGGGCGTGAGCAGCCTCGGGTTGCTCGCCGCCTGTTCGTCGAAGAGTTCGACCGGCAGCGATGAGACCCCGGCTTCGACCACCGCATCCAGCGGCGGCTCAACCGCGACATCGCCATCCACCGGTAGCGGCGGCGCTACGCCGGGCACCAGCGGTTCGCCGGTCGCCGAGGGCACCAGCTCGGCCGAACCGACACCGGCCGGTCCGGCGCCGAAGCAGGGTGGCACGCTCGTGATCGGTCTCGA
>CALAGB010000115.1 GCA_937891245.1 uncultured Thermomicrobiales bacterium
ATTTCGGCAACGCCGATCTGGAGAACCTGCCGCGCTCCGGTGATCGGGTGTTCTTCAACATTCTTCCGGGTGTCGTAGCCCATTACTCGATGATCTGGGTACTCCCGCTGGCGGCAATCGTCACCGCGCTCGTCGCCGGCCTCCTCGTCATCGGGCTCCGCCGCAAGGCTCTGAGCGCCGGCGGGCTGGTGATCAGCACGCTTGTCTTCTTCCTGGGCACACTCGCCACGGTCGTGTTGACCACGCTGCTCTGGGGGGGCATCCGCGCGCTCAACGCCGGCTACCAGGTGGCACTCATCGGCAGCTACCAGACGACCATGTACGTCGTCGCACTGATCTCCGCGACCGTAGCGTTGGTTGCGACGATGTATGCGCTGCTGGGTCGCCGGATACGACCGCACAACTTAACCGCGGGCGTGCTGGTCGGGTGGACGGTTCTGCTCTGGTTGCTCAGCCTTTTCGTGCCAGGGATGAGCTATCTTGCCACCTGGCCGCTCCTATTCGGCATGCTCCCGCTCGCCTGGGCGTTCCTGGCCGGGCGCCGCGCGGCGAATCCGTGGTGGAACGTGGTAGTACTGAGCCTGGCCGTTATCCCGGCGATCGTACTGCTGCCGGGCACGCTCTACCAGATGGTCGCGCTGTTCAACCGCTTCGAGTACATCACCGCTCTACCGATCCTCGGCGTCTTGATGCTCTTTGTGGCTCCGCTGGTCGGGCTGTTCGTGCCGCACTTCGTGTTCCTGTCTGGCGAGACAACCGAGCCGGCAAACCGCCGTCGCTGGCTGGTACCGGCGGGCGCCGCGCTCCTTGCGTTCGCGCTGATCGGCTGGGGCAACGCCACCTCCGGCTTCGACGCCCAGCAACCGCGACCGGACCGCATCGTCTACGCGCTGAACGCGAATGCCAATACTGCTCAATGGGTCAGCCTCGACCGGCACCTTGATGACTGGACCGGCCAATTCTTCCCGGATGGAGGCAGCCGCACCAACTACCACTCACTCCTTATGGGAACAGTCCCAGCCTTCACGACAGACGCTCCGGCCACCGCGGTCGAGGCGCCGGAGGTTGCGATCGTGAGTGATACAACCGCCACCGGCGTGCGAACCTTGCGCCTGCGTATCACGACACCGCGCGCGCTCGCCCAACTCGTGACTGAGGTGCGCGTCCCGGGAGAAATCGTCGGAGCGAGTCTGAACGGTACGGCGCTCGACCTGGGGAAGGACCGCGCGGCGCGTGAGGGACGGCTCAAGCTGTTCTTCGCAAACGTGCCGGAGAGCGGCTGGGACGTGAACCTCTCGGTCCGCTCGGACGCTCCGGTCAATCTGGTACTTGAACAGACCGCCGCCGGCTTGCCCGCAATCCCCGGTATGACGATCCAGCCGCGGCCGGTCGACACGATGGCGGCGCCCGGCTATCCGCGTGACGCGACGATCGTCACGAAGTCGGTGAGCTACGAGCTTGGATTGTTGATGGGACGGTGTACCAACGCGCAGGTCTACGCTCAAACCAGCGCTGCAGGGCCGCGATGCATTGCGTAAACCACCCCGGCGCTGAGGTCCGCGCCGGTGAAATGACATGAAACAGCCGCCCGCGTGCCCAAAGTCGCGCACGCAGGCGGCTTCACCAAAGATGCCGTTAGATAATCCCCAACTCCCGTCCGGCCTCGGCGATCGCATCGAGCGCTTGCTGAAGTTGCTCTTTCGTATGGGCCGCGCTGACAATGGTGCGCAAGCGCGCCTGATCCTTTGCGACGGTCGGGAAGCCGATGCCCTGCGCGAAGACGCCGCGCTCGAAGAGCTTGTCCGAGAGCGCCATCGCCTTGTGCGCCTCACCGACGATCACCGGCGTGATCGGTGTTTCGCTGCGGCCGGTGTTGAAACCGAGGTCGGTCAGCTTCTGCTTGAAGAAGCGGGTGTTCTCCCAGAGCCGGTCGATAATCTCCGGCTCCTGCTCCAGCACATCGATCGCCGCGATGCAGCTGGCAACGACTCCCGGCGTCTGCGAGGTGCTGAAGAGGAACGGACGCGCCATATGGATCAGGAAGTCACGCAAGATCTCGTCGCCCGCGACATAGCCGCCAACCACGCCGATCGCCTTCGAAAGCGTCCCGATCTGGATCTGCACCCGGCCGTCCAGCCCGAAGTGATTGACCGTACCGCGGCCGTTCTTGCCGAGCACCCCCGAGCCATGGGCGTCGTCGATCATGACGATCGCGCCATAGCGCTCGGCCAGGTCGACGATCTGCGGCATCGGCGCGATATCGCCATCCATGCTGAAGACGCCGTCGGTGACGACCAGGCGCACGCGCGCGCTCTGCGTCTCCTTCAGCACGCTTTCCAGCCCATCCATGTCCTTGTGCGGAAAGATTTTGCGCTGCGCCCGGCTGAGCCGAATGCCGTCGATGATACTTGCATGGTTCAGCTGGTCGGAGATGATGACATCATCCTCCTTCAGCAGCGACTGCAGGACGCCGATGTTGGCCGTGAAGCCGGACTGAAACGTCAGCGATGCCTCGGTGTGCTTGAAATCGGCCAGCCGCCGTTCGAGTTCTTCGTGCAGATTCATGGTGCCGGCGATCGTGCGCACCGCGCCGGTGCCCACGCCGTACCACTCGGTCGCCTTGACGGCCGCGGCGATCAGCTTCGGATGCGTTGTCAGACCGAGATAGTTGTTCGACGACAGGTTGATCACGTCCTTGCCGTCGACGGTAAAGACCGCTTTGTTGGCTGAACCGATGATGCGCAGCGAGCGGTGCAGCCCCTGTTCCTTCAATTGCTCGATATCGGCATTGAGAAACCTCATGCCGGTGCCGGTTTGTGCCATGGACTCGTTCCTTTCACATCCTGCTGCCGGTGTGCGCGGAGTCGGGATAAAGAATGACCTTCGCCGCCTGCCCACGCAAGAGAAGATCCATACCCTGTTCAAATTCCTCAAGCGGCATATGGTGGGTGATCAGCGGCGAGACATCGACCAGCCCGTTGCCGAGGAGCGTGCTGGTGCGATACCAGGTGTCGAACATCTTGCGTCCGTAGATACCATGCACGTTGGCGCCTTTCAGCACGATCAAGGTGCTGAAATCGAACTCGAACGGGTTGGCTGGCAGCCCGAGCATCGAGATGCGCCCACCGACACGCAGCGCGCCGAACGCCTGACGTATGCCGGACGGCGCACCGGAAAGCTCCAGCACGACCTCGGCACCTTCGCCATCGCTCTCGGCCATGATCGTCTCGACCGGATCCTCCTCGCGCGAATCGATCACGTGCGTCGCACCCATCTTGCGCGCCAGCTCCAGCCGATAGTCGTTGATGTCAACCGCCCAGATCGGTGAAGCGCCGGAGGCGCGGGCGATGCCGATCGAAAAGAGACCGATTGGTCCGCAGCCCATCACCAGCGTCGAACGCGCGGCAATCTCGCCCGAGAGCGTCGTATGCACCGCGTTACCGAATGGCTCCTGAATGGCGGCTATGTCGATCGGCAGATCGGGCGGGTTGATCCAGGCGTTCTGCTCGGGGATGCAGATATATTCAGCGAAGCAGCCAGGGCGGGTGACGCCGACCAGGTCCATGTTGATGCAAAGATGTTGCCGACCGGTGCGACAGAGATGGCAGTGGCCGCAGCCGATGTGCGTCTCACCTGATACGAAGTCGCCGACCTTGACCCGGGCGACATCGCGACCGACCTCGACCACCTCACCGCAATACTCATGACCGAAGACCATCGGCGTTGGGCCGAAGTTTTCCTCGGCCCAGTTATCCCAGCGAAAGATGTGCAGATCGGTACCGCACATCGAGGTTGCCTTGACGCGAATCAGCACATCGTGATCGCTCGGCACCGGGATCGGCACATCACGCAGTTCGGCGCCCGGCACCCGCGCCGGCTTCACCACCGCACGCATCAGTTCGACCATCGGGGTCTTCCCTTCTTCCGGCCGGTGCGCCTGAACGGCGGCGTCAATCGAGCCGCGCGCGACGGCCTTCCGCAGAAAGAGCGCAGAGTACGGGCCACGGAGTGAGAAGGAGTGATACGTTCGGCAAATGGAGGTTGAGACCTAGTCAGGTTCGCGCCGGCTGATACCCGGGAAGGTATCGTAATCGCTGTCGTAGCTGTAGAGCAACGAATCATTGTTGCGCCACATCATGGCAATGATCAGCGCATCCGTGAAATCGAGTTTGCTGTATTCCCCGTAAAGGTCAAGGGCATCGAGTACGGATTCGCGATCCTCAATATTGAACCCCTTTTGTGAAAGAAGGTCCGAGAGCATTTCCGCGATCACTGGTTTGGGAAGGTGATAGAGGTTCCGTGATCTCAGCACATATGTGGCATCAGCAATGACGGTGTGCGGAACGGTGAGGAGCAAGTCTTCATTGACCGCCCGCCCGAAAAGCCTCCGAGCGGCCGTCTGCTTCACCGGATCATCACCGGTCAGGAAACGAATGATGACATCCGTATCAACGAACGCAGTGCTCACCGGTGAGAGAACTTCTCTTCGAGCGCGTCTTCGCGCGCTATTCGGAGCATTTCTTCGAATTCCATCGGAGTATCGAGTGTTCCAGCAGCACCTGCCAGCGCATCAAGGTCCCGGTATTTGGGAACCTTCAACATGACTTCACCAGAACGATTGATGACGAACGTCACCGTATCCCCCTGATTAAGGCCAAGATACTCCCGAACGTCCTTCGGAATCGTTACCTGCCCCTTGGTTGTAACTGTCGCGATATATCGCTTCATACGCTCGCTCCTGTCAAGGAGAACTGCAATAGGTAAGGCAATCGTAACATGTCCTTACGATGATCATCCATGCCGTGCCACAAAGCGTAAGGGGGACATAGACGTTGCCGTCCGCCCCCCTGGATACATTCACCGTGAGTCACGCCCCCGAAGGTCAATCCTCCTGGTAGTACTCCTGGCCGAGATGCGTGATCTGGTCTTCGCCCATCATCCAGCGCAGGGTGTTCTTGAGCTTCGTCTGCTGGATGAAGATATCGTGCTCCGGGTAGACCGTCGCCGCGTGCTGGGGACTCTTGAAGTAGAAGGACAACCATTCCTGGATGCCCGACATGCCGGCCCGCTTGGCGAGGTCGAGAAAGAGCGCGAGGTCAAGCAGTAGCGGCGCGGCAAGAATCGAATCGCGGCAGAGAAAGTCGATCTTGATCTGCATCGGGTAGCCAAGCCACCCGAAGATATCGATGTTGTCCCAGCCCTCTTTGTTGTCGCCACGCGGTGGATAGTAGTTGATCCGCACCTTGTGATAGACGTCGCCATAGAGTTCCGGGTGGAGCTGCGGCTGGAGGATGTACTCGAGGACACCGAGCTTCGATTCTTCTTTGGTCTTGAAGCTCTCCGGGTCGTCGAGCACCTCGCCGTCGCGATTGCCGAGGATGTTCGTTGAGTACCAGCCGTTGAGCCCGAGCATGCGCGCCTTCAGCATCGGCGCGAGCACCGTCTTGATCATCGTCTGGCCGGTCTTGAAATCCTTGCCGCAGATCGGAACGCCCTCTTCGGTTGCGAGATCGACCAGCGCCGGGATGTCGGCCGTCAGATTGGGAGCGCCGTTGGCAAAGGGAACGCCTTCCTGCAGGGCGGCGTAGGCGTAGAGCATCGAGGGGGCGATCGTGGCGTCACCGTCGCTCAGCGCTCCCTCGAACGCTTCGAGGTCAGCGTGGTCCGGCCCCTCCTCCATGAAGATCTCAGTCGAGGCGCACCAGATGATAACGAGGCGGTCGCACTTGTTGGCGGACTTGAAGTCACGAATGTCGGCGCGAATCTGCTCGGCCATCTCCAGCTTCGAACCGCGCTTGACGTTGGGACCATCGAGGCGTTTGACGTAGTACTGGTCGAAGGCGGCCGGCATCGGCTTGATCGATTTGAGGAAGTCGGCGATCGGCTCGATGTGCTCATGGCGGTCGAGGACGCCGCACTTCAGCGCCGCTTCGTAGGCGTTGTCGGGGAACGGGTCCCAGGCGCCGAAGACGATGTCGTCGAGGTTGGCGAGCGGCACGAAATCACGGATGAGCGGCGAGCGATTTTCTGTCCGCTTACCGAGGCGAATGGTGCCCATCTGCGTGAGCGAGCCGATCGGCCGGCCGCTGCCGCGCCGGGCGTGCTCGACACCGGCGATGAACGTCGAGGCGACGGCGCCGAGGCCAACGAGCAGGATGCCGAGCCGGCCCGTGGCCGGCTCGATCGGTTTGGGCGTGGATTCGACGAAGTCTTTGGCTTCCAAGATCACACCTCTCTGACGGGCGAGCGACATGAGTGGCACCTGCCATTGCGCGGGCACCCGCCCTGTTCTGGCCCAATATTCGATCGTGCTCTGCCGCTTGCCGAGCAGGGCGGCCAATGCGCTCTGGCCGCCGAAGCGTCGGATAATCCGCTGAGCGGCGTTCGTTCCTTCGTCCATGAGTGACAGAATAACGGTTTTTTCGTTATTAAGCAAGCCCCCGGTCAATAGGAGTCGAGGAGATGTAGACTGGCCGCCGAAAGGGACGCAATCATGCAGAAACCTGCCCACCTCGGCCCTGAGTACGGCGCGCAGTTTCGCGACGCGAGTGTCGTAGACGCTTACCGCTTTCGGCCGCCGTATCCGGCGGAAGTCTTCGAGATCCTGGGGCGGCTGGTCGGCGCCGGGCCACCCGTCGTGCTCGATGCTGGCTGCGGCAACGGCGATCTGGCACTGGGGTTGCTCGGGATCGCCGACCGCGTCGACGCGCTCGATCCGTCGGCGGCGATGCTGGCCGCCGGGCAGGCACGCCCGGGCGGTGACGACCCACGTCTGCACTGGATCGCCGGTACGATGGAAGACGCCCCGCTCGATGGGCCGTATGCGCTCATCACCACCGGCGAGAGCCTGCACTGGATGGATTGGCCGGTTGCCATGCGGCGCTTTCGCGAACTGCTGGCACCCGAGGGCCGGCTCGCGATCGTCAATCGCACGGAGCAGCCCAATCCCTGGGCCGCTGCTTTGCAACAGCTCATCAACCAGTATTCGACCAACCGCGACTATCAGCCGTACGACCTGGTTCACGAACTGACGCAGCGCGGCCTGCTGCATGTCGTCGCATCAGAACTCACCGAATTCAGGCCATTCACGCAGTCGATCAACGACTTCATCGAGTCAATTCATTCGCGCAACGGCTTCTCGCGCGATCGGATGACGATCGAGGCCGCCGCGGCGTTCGATCGTGCGGTACAAACACTCCTGCAGCCGTACGCGGTCGAGGACACAGTGACGCTGCTCATTGGCGGTACAGTGGTGTCGGGTCTGCCAACGGGATAAGACCGCTCGACGTTTGTGGAAGAGATCATTCACGGTTCGCTACGTGCGGGGAGGCGCTCCAATGGCCGCGATATGGGCGAAAATCAGTTGTCCAATCGCGGTCTTAGTATTCGTGAACACTGAATCAGGTGCCCACCCGTATGTATTTCGTATCAGCGACAGCGAACGGCCGCTGTTACCATCGCATGTGAAGGATCGGTTCGAGTATGGCACCACCTGATACGGGAATGAGGTTGAAACGAAATGCTAGGCCAGGGCCTGACGGCGGTCGCCGGTAACAAGTTCGTCGTCTCTGACGACCTGGGGAATATTGATGCCGCGGAACAGCAAGGGGTCTTCGCCGCGGACACCCGATTCCTTTCCCACTTTGAGCTCACGCTCGGAGAACTGGATCTCATTCTGCTCCGCTCGGGGCCAGCAGGGTTTTCCGGGAGTCAGGTCTATCTCACCAACCTCGGCAGTGGCGACGTTCTGGCTCACGATCTCGAGCTGATCCGGCGGCGTCAGCTGCGACGCACTGGTTTGACCGAGTCGATCACGATCACGAATTATGGCCGGAGATCGGTCGTGTTGCCGCTCCAGCTTCAATTCGACGCCGATTTCGCGGATATTTTCGAGGTGCGTTCCGTTACTCACATTCACCGGACGACCCACACCCGCCTACAAATCGATGATGGCGATCTCACCTTCTTCGACACGCTGCGCGAGAATCAGCGCCAGACCCGCGTTCATTTCTCAACTCCGCCGGATACCGCTGACGGCGGCATGGTTGTGTTCAACCGAACACTCGAGTCACGGCAGCAGTGGGCCCTCGAGGTCGACATTCAATGGACGATCCCGGAGAACGAATCGCAGAGCCCAGTACCGATTACGGAGGACATCGGCCATCAATCGGTGCTTCAGTGGATCCAACGGACGCCACGGCTCCAAACGAGCGACGTGGATCTGCAACGCGGATACCAGCGCGCGATCCACGATCTCGGTGCCCTCGAGATCGCGCTCAACTCCGGTTATCCAATTCCAGCTGCCGGGCTCCCCTGGTATCTGGCCATCTTCGGTCGCGATTCGATCATTACCAGCCTGCAGACGCTGATCCTCAATCAACGGCACGCTCGGGGAACGTTGCGGACGCTGGCCGCCTACCAGGCGCTGAAAGATGATCCCTTCCGTGATGCCGAACCGGGCAAGATCGCGCACGAGATCCGATTCGGTGAACTCGCGCTTTCGCAGGCAATGCCACATTCGCGCTATTACGGCTCGGTTGACGCCACGCCGCTCTGGCTCATTCTGTTTGGTGAATATCTGCGTTGGGCTGACGACCCGACGCTGTTGCACGACCTTCTCCCCGCCGCGGAACGTGCGCTGGCGTGGATCGACCGCTATGGCGATCTTGATGGCGACGGCTTTATTGAGTATTCGCGTCGCTCAAAGAGCGGCCTCGAGAATCAAGGTTGGAAAGACTCCTACGACAGTGTGCGATTCGCCGATGGTCGGTTTGCCGAAGGACCGATCGCGCTGGTTGAAGTTCAAGGCTATGCCTATGCCGCGCGCCTGGCCATGGCCGGGGTCTACGAACAAATCGGACGCGCCGACGAGGCATCCGAGCAACGAGCCAGGGCGGCTACGCTGAAGAAGGCCGTCCAGGACGCGTTCTGGATGAGCGATGAAGGTTACTTCGCCATGGCGCTCGATGGAAAGAAACAACAAGTGGACGGGATCACGTCCAATCCGGGACACCTGCTCTGGTCCGGGCTGCTGGATCCTGAAAAGGCGAGTCAGGTGGTGGAGCGCCTGATCGCGCCAGATCTCTTCTCGGGCTGGGGCATTCGCACCATGTCGACGCAAATGAAACCGTTCAACCCGATCAGCTATCACAACGGCAGTGTCTGGCCGCATGACAACGGTCTGATCCTCACCGGCATGCATCGGTACGGTCACAATGACGCGGCGCTTCGCGTCATCGAGGGGCTCATCGATGCATTGAAATGGTTTACGCTGGATCGGTTGCCGGAGCTGTTCTGCGGCTACGATCGCGAGCAGACACCATTTCCGGTCGATTATCCCGTCGCATGTTCACCGCAAGCCTGGGCAGCCGGCTGCATCGTCCAAATCGCTCAGGTCATGCTTGGTCTTCAGATCACTCCGGATGGACCGCGAGCCAATCCGATTTCCGACAAAGTAACGGGGATGGACGGCGTGCTGCTTCGTGGCGAGTACTTCAACATCGATGGGTTACTGACTATCCCGGTTCCACCCACTGATCCGGCAGCAACGACGCGCGCTTGAACGCGCGGGTGTTGCGTAGACCAGGTTGCGGAGATGACACGAGCCGGCGTGGCAGTATCGAGGATCGAGCCAGGTTGCATCGCGAAGAATCTAAGAGTTGGTGGCTGGGAACGTGCGTTATGTTCGGTTCAGAGCGATCGTTGATCATCATCCGCTGCCGTTGATGCACCTCAGGAGCCGCCGATGTACAAGCGACCTGTATCGATTGACGAGGATCTTCTCCAAATCCGGTTAGAAGCTGAGCAACTTCAGGGGCTCGTCGGTATGCTGGTCGACGAGCCAGCCGGAGTGCGTGATGTCTGGCATTGGCAATGGGACGACCTCTTACAGCGCTTCCAACGTCTCTGTCGGCTTCATCAACAAGGTCTGATACCTGAGGCGCTGGAGCCTGAGCTCCTGACTGTTTCGCGAATGCTCGCCGAGGGCCGGGATCTTATCAAAGCGCTCGGCTGCGATGTTCCGCCGGAGATCCACGACCTTTCGTTCATCGATGCACCATCAACAAGCTAAAAACGTCACACTCATTACTCTGACCAACGTGCGTTGTGGTAGGGGCAGCCCCCGTGGTTGCCCGGGTTGTGCGCCATCGAGCCGATCGGTTGGTCACTGGGGCAGCCACGGGGGGCTGCCCCTACCGAGGAACAGCTCGGAAACCCGACAGTACATGATGGTTCGAGTGCTCAATCCATGCCTTGCCCGGCGCTGTCATTCATGATCTGCCCGGCCGACGCCGAGATAACGTCGCTGCTCAACACGACGATCCGGTCGACGAGACGGCGATAGACCGACTCATAGCCGGCGGCCATCACATCCGGAGAGAAGTGGCGCTCGGCGTGGTCTCGGCACGCACGACGGTCGAGCGAACCAACCTGCTCCACCGCGTCGACCATGTCACTGAAACCGCGGCACAAGACCCCGGTAACGCCGTCGACGACGATCTCTGCGACGGAGCCGACGGCTGTCGCGATCACTGGTGTCCCGGTCGCCATCGCCTCAACCATCGTCAAACCGAACGGTTCCGGCCAGTCGATCGGAAAGAGATAGGCATACGCGCCACCGAGTAATGCATCTTTTTCCTGTTCATTGACCTCACCCACAAACTCAATAAGCGAGCTGCTCGCGATCTGCTTCTTGATTGCGTGCTCGTAGTAATCTCGATCGACCGTGTCGACCTTGGCGGCGATGATCAAGCGCATACCGACCTCTCGTGCGATCTCAATCGCACGGTCGGGCCGCTTCTCCGGGCTGATCCGCCCAAGGAAGAGCAGATAATCGCCTGGCTCGCTGCGATAGTGGTAATTCTTGATCTCGATCGCGTTATAAACGGTGGAAACCCAGTTGGCATTGGGCACTGGCACGCGTTGCGCATGGCTGATCGACACCAGCGGCTGTTCGCGAAACGTCTGGTACACGCGACGATATTCCGGCAGATCCAGACGTCCATGTGTGGTGGTGACAGTCGGAGTGCGCGCCATGCGCGCGGCGGGGAAGGCATAGTAGTCGTTATGGTTGTGAATGATGTCAAACGACGCGGCTTGCCGATATACCTCGCCAAGTTGCGCCGTGGTAAAGGCATGAGGATCGTGAACCTCTGGATCAAGGCGAAGAGCATGATGGCAGCAAGGGATGAGCTTCGCGTTCGTCACCGAATCACCACTGGCAAACAACGTCACCTCGTGGCCTCGGCGTACAAGTGTCTCGCTCAAAACAGAGACAACTCGCTCGGTACCTCCATAGAGCGGCGGGGGCACCGACTCCATCAGCGGAGCAATCATCGCAATGCGCATATCACGGCCTTTCAGGATGCCAAGTTGTCAATGCTCTCAGCCACGCCACGAAGGGTGGTGCGAGCACGGGATAACCGCCTGAGTCGCGTCTTGCGATCCAGGGTCAACCATTCATATCACGGCACGATCTCACGAACGAGCTTACCGTGACAGCGAGATCTCTAGAGGGACACAATCATGATCGTTCCGTTATCGGCTGTAGAGACAGATAGACGTTGATCTCGATTCCGATCGAAGACAACTCAAGGTTGGTCAACCAGGAGATGCTCCTGAGATTACCCCGATGCTAAGGCAATTCGCATGCCACCTTGGTTGTGTTCAGTGATCGTACAGATCGTTGCGAACGCCGGATAATCGGTACGAACGCAACAAAAAAACCTCCCGGGCGAGGGTTACCCGAGAGGATCTGTTCACGTGGTTGGAACTGGCTCAACCGCGCGCGAAAGGCGCGGCGGTCTTACCAGCGGCTGTAGCTGCGCTCCTGGCGACGGCTCTGGAAGCAGTCGGAGCAGTAGACTGGCTTGTCATT
>CALAGB010000116.1 GCA_937891245.1 uncultured Thermomicrobiales bacterium
GAAGAATCAGGCGACACAGGATCCGCTGGTTGATGGCGGGCCGGGGCACGGCTGCGGGCATAACCTTCTCGGCACGGCCGCCATGGCGGCGGCGATGTCGGTCAAGGCGTGGCTCGAGCAGAGCGGCCGCCCCGGCACGGGGCGCTACTACGGCTGCCCGGCTGAGGAAACGCTGATCGGCAAGGTCTATATGGCACGCGAAGGCGTGTTCGACGATCTGGACGCCGCCATCACCTGGCACCCCTCGGACTTCAATAATGGAGTCAAGGGGAGCTGCAACGCCATGGACAACATCAAGTTCCGCTTCCATGGCAAGACCGCCCATGCCGGTGGTAACCCGGAGCAGGGGCGCTCGGCGCTGGATGCCGTCGAACTGATGAACACCGGCGTCAACTACATGCGCGAGCACTCGATTCAAGAAGCGCGCATTCACTACGTCATCACCAACGGTGGCGGTGCGCCGAACGTTGTCCCGGCCGAGGCTGAGGTCTGGTACTACGTGCGCGCGCCGAAGCGCTCCCAGGTCAACGAGTTGACCGCGCGGGTACGGAAGATCGCCCAGGGCGCTGCCTTGATGACCGAGACGACGCTCGAAGAAGATATGCAGGGCGGCTGCTTCGATGTGCTGCCGAACTACGCACTGGCCGATCTGGCGCATGGGATCATGGAGCAGATTGGTCCCATCGAATACACCGACGAGGAGCAGGAGTACGCCAGGACGGTTATCTCCGGCTTCGCCCCCGGCACCTGCGAGCTGAATCTGCGCGCGCGCGGCATGCCGGAAAGCATGCTCGATACGCCGCTGCACGGCGAGATTGTGCCGATCTACGACGCCGGGCATGTTTCGGGCGGCTCGACCGACGTTGGCGACGTCAGCTACATCACGCCGACGCTCCAGGTCCACACCGTCTGCCACCCGACCGCGATCCCCGGTCACAGCTGGGGGATTACGGCGACGAGTGGTATGTCGATCGGCCATAAGGGAATGCTGCTTGCATCGAAGACGATGGCGCTGACCGGCGCCGCGCTCTATCTCGATCAGTCATTGATCGATGAAGCGCAAGCCGAGCTCAAGGAACGGACCGGCGGACGCCCGTACGAAACACCGCTGGAAGCGGGCCTCAAGCCGCCGGTGCCGAAAGAAGTTCTGGCGATGGCGCGGTAGCGTCAAGGCATTCACGAGCGTGATACGGGCGGGTGCGGGACTCCGGGACCGCACCCGCTCTGTCGTCCGTCCATGATACGATCCTGGGCGCGGTCATTACCGCGATTGGGATTGGCCGGCGGACGAAGATCGAACGCTGCACACGAACCGCCCGGCATCCAACCTGCAGGCGGTCGAAGCGTTCGGTCGACTGCTGGAGCCCAAGTCATGGCGCGCGAATGAGTGCCCAACGGAACCCGATGAATCGATCAGTAATCGCTCGCACCCTCGGTGCGCTGTTTGTGTGCTTGCTCGTGATTGCATGTGTGGCCTGTGGTGATATGGCCCCCGCAGCCACGAGTGGGGCAGACGACCCGGTTGCGACCACGAGCTCAATCGCGGAACCGACCGCGATTGTCACCAGGTCGCGTGAGGAAATGACCGCGACCGCCACCAGTTGGTCGAAACCAGCGACCGTTTCGATCACCCCGGCTCCGAGAGCGACGCTGGTCGATGCCGCCTTCGTTCGGATCGTGGACGGTGACACGATCATTGTCCGCGTTGGCGGCAGTGATGAGCGCGTACGGCTGATCGGAATCAACACGCCTGAACTGAATAAGCCGGACGGACCGGTCGAGTGCTACGCGACGGAAGCGAGCGAGCAGACCGAGGCGCTTATCGAGACCGCCGATGGCCGCATCCAACTCGAACGTGATGTCTCGGAGACCGATCAGTACGGGCGCCTGCTCCGCTACGTCTGGCTGGTGACGCCGCAAGGGAAACAACTGCTCAACGAAGAACTGGTCGAAGGTGGCTACGCCCGCGCCATCCGCTACCGCCCCGATGTCAAATACCAGACCGCCCTCAACCGCGAGCAATCCGACGCCCAACACCACGAGCGCGGTCTCTGGGGTGCCTGCGAGTGATGACCTAGGACAGTGAGCATGTCTCGCGATCGGCGACCTCACGATCGGTGGCCCTGCGGCCGCAGCGCAGCCATCAGCCCAACCTGAGCCCTTCTGTCATCCTGAACCGCAGTGGAGGATCTCTCACACGTTCCCCTATGCACGAGGTACGGGGGACGGGAAGGGAACTCGCTCGCGGGTACCCCTCGCGGCGGCTCAGAATGGCAGCGGGGTGATCGTCACGTGCCGTTGGAGTCGACGCCCTGGTCGCTGGCGATGACCTCCACGAGCAGGGTACATCACTGGCCGCGATTTCCCGGACGGGTGCGACGGATCCGCCGGTAGCATGTCGCAGCCATCAATAGTCGAAGAAGCGCTGGGCGAGTGTTTTGCGCGACGGCGCCTTGCCGGTGCGTTCGACGGTGCGATTCATCTTGAGACGACTGTATCTCACCGCGCTTACACCCATCCAGCGCAGCGGCTCCGGTTCCCAGTCGGGCGATTGGTGGCTCGTCATCGGGAGGTGCGTGAGCGCCGATTCGGTTTCAGTGATCAGGCCGGCCAGCACGCGACCGGAGAGATTCGAGGTCGCGACGCCCTCGCCGGTGTAACCGCGGCCGGTGGCGATGCCGGTGCGTCGATCGTACGACATCGTCGGCATGCGATCGCGCGGGATGCCGAAGACGCCGCCCCAGGAGTGGGTGAAATGGACGTCCTTAAGCATCGGGAACCAGTCGATCGTGGCGCGGCGCGCGTGTTCGAAGATGTCTTCCTGGCGATCGAGCGCATCGGTGATGCGGGCGTTGAATGGATAGCGGGCACGATAGGCGCCGAAGGCGATGCGGCCGTCGGCTGTGTGGTTCAGATAGCCGCCGGTCGTACCCGAACCACCGACCACTTCACGGCGTTCCCAGCCGATCTGCTGCCACTCGTCGGCGCTCAGCGGCTCCGTGAGCACGATGTGCGAGGTGAACGGCATGATCTGGCGTCGAAGTTTTGGCAGGCGTGACAGATACGCCTCGCCGGCCAGCACAATGACGCGCGCATTGACGTCGCCGCGTTCGGTGATCAGTTTCGGCGACGGCCCGAGCGTGTAGTCAGAGGCGCGCGTCTGCTCGTAGATCGTGCCACCATGACGCTCGACCGCCCGCGCGAGTCCGCGTGCCAGGCGGGCTGGCTGCACGGTCGCACCTTCCTTATTCCAGAACGAGCCAATCGAACGAGCGACGTTCATATGCTCTTCGGTCTGCTGCTCGTTGAGCAATTCATAGTGGTCGGCCAGTCCGATCGACTTGAAACCGTCGTAATGCTCCTGAATGCGTTCGAACTGATAGACCGTGCGTGCGATCTCCAGCGAACCAGACTTCCGGTAGTGCGCGTCGATTCCTTCGGCTTCGCAGACCCGGCCAACGTCGTCGACCGAGTCGTACATGGCCAGCGATACTGCGCGGGCGTTCTCCAGTCCGTACGTCCGGCGCAGTTCGCCCGGCGAAACGGGAAAGCCGGAGAAACACCAGCCGCCGTTGCGGCCGGAGGCCCCAAAGCCGGCGATCTCCGCCTCGACCACTGCGACCTTGAGCGACGGATCGCGCTGCAAGAGGTGGTAGGCGGTCCAGAGGCCGGTGAAACCCGCCCCGAGAATCGCCACGTCGACCGTGATCGAACCATCGAGCGGCGCCCGTGGCGTCAGATCGTCGCCGCAGCTTTCGAGCCAGAAACTGTAGGAGCGGTACTCTTTCATCCCGATTTCTCTCCCTTGGCGAGCCAATGCCTTCAGTCGCTGCGCACGAGCTTCGTTAGCTTGTCGACCAGCATAAACGGAAGTGCGAATGGATGGAAACGTGTGTGGATCGCGTCGCAGGGTAGGGTGATATTCGTCGTCTCCAAGGGTGACACCGGCGTCGCGAGGCGGATTGGGGTGAAGGCGATGTGTGTCGTGTCGCTCGCCGCGAGCAGCGTGCGCAGATCGGGATGCCATTCTTCCGTGAGCGCCTGGGCGATCTTGAGGAGGCCGAGTCCCCCGAGGGTATGCATCGTCGCATCGGGCTCCGGCAGTTGCTCAACCGGGACGGTCAACGCCCACGTCAGATAGTCGGGCGTGGGGCGGAGCCGCGTGTGGAGGCGGGCAGTGACGGTGATCGTCTCCAGCCAGGTCTGGAATTGCATCAGCCCGAGCGCCATGCCGCGCTGGTGCGTGCCAATGACGGCCCCGAAGCCGTCGTGCAGGAAGGCCGGTAGGAGCGGGCGTGTTGCGTCGTCGAGCTTGGTCTTGCCGAAGATCGTGCGCTGGCCGGGATCACGCAGCGTTGCCTCCGGCAGCAGCTGCTGCCGAACGCGCGAACCGGCGCCGTCGGCATCGATCAGTAATGAGGCATCGGCGCTGGACGCGTCGTTGAAATGGGCGCGAATGCGGTTGTCTTCGAGCCGTTCGTAGCG
The DNA here is from genome assembly GCA_937891245.1 of uncultured Thermomicrobiales bacterium. Lineage (GTDB taxonomy): Bacteria > Chloroflexota > Chloroflexia > Thermomicrobiales > Thermomicrobiaceae > CALAGB01. The sequence goes on from CALAGB010000116.1 coordinate 4,486, forward strand.
AGCGAAGCCCTTGCTGAAATGGACGACGTCTCCCAGACCATCGAACAGGACCCGACGGAGCGTCGCTCGGCCGACCGATGCGCTGAAACGCGTTGGCGACATATCCCCGTGTTTCTTCGTTCCGCCGAAACGCATGGTATTGTCTCGTCGCTCCCAGCCCTCACCGTCGCCAGCGTACCGAGGAACCAGAGCGCCTCGCCTTCGCCGGGCGCAAGACGATAGCCTGATCGCTCTGATGTCAACACGGCCCCCTAAACGCATGAGCATTCGTTGATCGTTGAGAGTTTCCGGTTGGTCGGATTCTCACGCTCAGGCTGCGGGTCGTCAACAGGCGGGTGGATCCAGCCGGGTGATAGACTGAGCCGGAGAGTACAACGTCCAACCGCGACAGCTGAATGCCGGAAGCGGGCATCGTGTTTGTTCGTTCGCCAAAAACGTGAGGCGTGGGATGGAAGCGACAATACGTCCGGATCGGCTCCGGGAGATTTCGCTTTTCGCCGAGCTTGAGCCGGAGGCTCTGACGATGCTGGCCGGATCGTTGCGGCTTCTGACGGTGCGGCCAAATACTAACCTGATCGCCGTCGAGCAGCCGGGTGATCGGGTCTATTTCATCGTCGCGGGGACGGTCAAGGTCTTCGTCGACCACGCGGACGGGAGCGAGGTCATTCTTGCCATGCTCGGTCCCGGCGAAATGGTCGGTGAAATGAGCCTGGTTGACAACCTCAACCGGTCGGCGAGCGTCACGACGCTTGAAAGTTCGACGCTCGTCTGGATGGATCGCACCACCTTCTGGCGCCAACTTCACCAAATTCCGGCCTTGATGGCGAACATGGTCACGCTGCTGTCGCGTCGGCTCCGGCTTGCCAATACGCGCTTGCAGGCCGACGCCACGCTCGATGTCGAAGGCCGGGTCGCGCTCCAACTCCTCTCATTAGCGCAGGAGCTGGGAGAAGCGATCGGGCAGGGCCTTCGCATCCCGATCCGGCTCTCGCAGAGCGATCTGGCGGCGCTCGTCGGCGCGTCACGGGTTCGCGTCAACCAGATCGTGGTCGACTACAAGCGCCGCGAGATCATCGACATCGATGGGCGGCTGCGCATCACGGTGCTCGATCCCGAGGCTCTACGCTGGCAGATCGACGAAGAACTCCTCAATCCCGGCCACTTCCGCGACTAATCAAACCGGCGACGCCGATACGTCGTTGCTCACGTCTGCATGAATCTGCCGATTGCTGTAAACCACTTGGCTGCTGACCCGCGTTTGAACCGCTATTGTGATGGTCAGAGGTTGATTGGCCGAGCTTGTACGAAGGAGAACGTCATGACGACGGATAAGACGACTCGCAGCGATCAGACCGGCGCGCCTTCCCCGACAACGGAGCCGCAGGAAGCGCTTGGCTCGACCTGGACGACGGAGACGACCACCGATGTGACCGGCCACATGATGCCGTCGACCACTGACGGAGAGCTCACGACGCCGACGACCACGGAACTGAACGAGACCCGGACGACCGGCACCACGCCGACGCGCACCGAGACCAACACCACCGGCGCGTAGCCATCCACGCTTCCGTCGCAGCGAAGCATCAGTCGCGCCGGTCAGTCACTGACCGGCGCTTTCCTTTTGGGTTCCAACCAGTTGATCCGCGGTCTACTGTCCGAGGATGGTGACCCCGACGTTACCGCCTGCCTGGCGGAGACGCTCGTCGCCGGTCGCGAGCGAAAAGCCGCTTCTCATCGCAAGGTCGAGGTAGGCTGTATCATACGCGCTGAGTCGATTGTTGCTCGCAAGCAAGATGAGCGCGCTCATCTCTGTGAGCGTTGGCGCGGCGCTGACGCGAATCGGCAATGAGTCGAGCACCTGGATGAACCGGGTTGTCGCGCTGCACTTCCAGACCAAGAACATCGACGTAGAAGCGTTTGGCCGCCTCGATGTCCGTCACATACGCGAGCGCGAGTCCGAACTGTGGCTGATTCGTCATTCGATCGATCCTCCGGTAATGCCCAATGGCTGCGTCGTGCCAATGTTTTGAGCGTATCGGATGACCGCGACAGCGTTGTGTCGTGATTTTCGGGCGCCGCCGTGGATTCAAATGACTGCGTTACATCAATGCCGGTTCGGTCAGATCGAAGGGCAGCTCGCGAAGAATGGCGTCGAGCGATCGATCCGAGATGGACTCGTTGAGAAGGGAGATCTGAACGATACGGTCGAGCCGGAAGGTGCGCGCCGCCATGCGCAAACGGCACCAGCCTGCCAGATACCAACCACTGTTCGTACCAAGAATGCCGGCCGGCTCGACGACGCGCCGGGTCAGATCACCGTGGCCATCCCGATAGGTGAGTTCGATGGCGACGCTCTCCAGGAGCGCCTGTAGGATGACGTTCGACACGTTGTCGATCGGCGCGTCCGGACGGGAGTAGACCCGGACATGTCGAACGATCCTGGCGGCGGCGTCTTTCGGATCGGCCGCCATCGCCCCGACCAGCTTATTGAGCGCGGAACGGCCCGCCTCCGGGAACGGCATCGCTTGCGTGGTTGCCAGAGCGGTCGCGATAGCGGCCGCCTCGGTTGGCGTGAAGTTAAGCGGCGGTAGCGTCGTTTCGACGTTTAGTCCATACCCGCCGGCCGGCCCGGGCTGTGCCCAGATCGGTACGCCGGCCTGCTGCAACGCCAGCAAATCGCGCTGGATCGTGCGCACGGACACCTCGAAGCGCCCGGCCAGTTCAGTGGCGCGCATCATTCGCGGTGCCCTTGCCCGCAGCTCCTCGACCAACGCATAGAGACGAACAGTGCGGTTCATAGTTGATAGTTATACCGTCAGACTCGGAGTAGGCCGCTGCATCGAGCTGTTCATGAGCAGTGGATTTCAGTTGACCAACCCGTGTATGGACCAGATTCAGGTTCGTGGTGAAACGCTTGCCTGGACGCACATGACCACCGGGCGTTCGCTGGAATTGCCGTCCCTGAACGACAACGATTTGATCTGCTCAGTCCGCGTCGATGTTCGCCTCAACCGTCTTCAGCTTGCTCGCAACTCGGGCATCTCTCAGCCACTCTGTGAGGCATCGCGTAAGAACACCCGCGCGCGAGCTTCTCACCACGGTATCCATGCTAGGCGCTCAGTTCTTTCGGCCGGTACTGCAGCGCTTCCGCGAGATGCGGTGGCGCGATCTGGGTATCGCCGGCCAGGTCGGCGATGGTGCGGGCGAGTTTGAGGACGCGGTGGTAGGCGCGGGCGGAGAGTTGAAGCTGGCGCATGGCGGCGCGCATGAGCTGCTCACCGGTGTCGTCGAGCCGGCAGAAGTCGCGTACTTCAGCAGGGCCCATGTCGCTGTTAAGCCGGATATGGCTGTCGCTAAAGCGTTTGCGTTGCACAGCGCGGGCCTGTTCGACGCGGCCGCGCACGGTTGATGAGGCTTCACCCTGGCGGCGGTCGGCGAGCTTTTCGTACTCAATGCGGGGTACTTCGAGATGAATGTCGATCCGGTCGAGCAGCGGACCGGAAATCCGCTTCTGGTAGCGGGTAATGGCCTGCGGACTACAGCTGCACGGCTTGACCGGATCACCGGCAAAGCCGCACGGACAGGGATTCATCGCACCAATCAAAACGAAATTGGCCGGGAACGTGATGGCACCGGTGGCGCGGGAGATGGTGACGATGCGGTCTTCCAGCGGCTGGCGGAGCACTTCGAGCACGCGCTGGCCGAACTCCGGCAGTTCATCAAGAAAGAGGACGCCGCGATGCGACAGGGTGATCTCGCCCGGCCGCGGCCAGGTGCCGCCGCCGACTAGTCCAGCATAGCTGATCGTGTGGTGTGGCGCGCGAAACGGACGCTGTCGTAAGAGTGGACGATCGGCCGGGAGAAGTCCGGTCACCGAATAGATGCGGGAAACATCGAGCGCTTCGTCCCGCGTGAGGAGCGGCATGATACCTGGCACCGAGCGCGCCAGCAGCGTCTTGCCGGAGCCGGGTGGGCCTTGCATCAGCAAATTGTGCCCGCCCGCCGCCGCAACTTCCAGGCCGCGTTTGACGTGCTCCTGGCCACGGATATCGGCGAAATCGACGAGCGCCGCCGGCTCACTCTCGTCGTTCGCCTCGGACGATTCGGTGAATGGAGCAAGCGGTGCCTCGCCGGTGAGGTGACGTACCAGATCGGCCAGGGAGTCGATTGGGAAGATCTCGACGCCCTCGATCAGCGCGGCCTCGGCGGCGTCGACGGCGGGAACGAAGGCTCGGGTGAGTCCGTGTTCCTGGGCCAGTCCAACCATTGGCAGGATGCCGGTTGTGTGGCGCAGGCTGCCGTCAAGCGACAATTCGCCGATGAAGAGGGCGTCACCGATATCGGCGATCAACTGACCGGAGGCGAGCAGGATACCGAGCGCGATCGGTAGATCGTAGGCCGGGCCTTCCTTGCGGATATCGGCCGGGGCGAGGTTGACGGTAACGCGGCCGGTCGGGAAGCGAGCGCCGGAGTTGCGAATCGCCGAGCGGACGCGTTCGCGCGATTCCTGCACGGCCGCGTCGGGAAGCCCGACAATGGTCATGCCGGGGACGCCGTAAGAACTGTCGACCTCAACCTCTACCAGAGCGCCGTCGAGTCCGATGACGGCACAGGTGAGTACGGTGGCCAGCAAGGCTCATCCTCCACTTCGCGGCCGGCGCCTGCCTGTTTGTCCTATGGACCAATTCGCGCGTAGCGACGCGAGTATAGCACGGAGTGATTCTGTGCTTGCAGATCTTCTTCAGCCATCATTCGGTTCGATCAGAACCGCAGGTGTGTCACCGAGGTTGCCCCCGAAGTGGTTGCCCGCGAACGAGGACGATGCTTGTCGCGAAAATCCAGAGAAGCGGCAAAACGGCTGCCAGCACAAGTCCCGAAGGGCTCCAGTAGCCACTCGCCGCGACCAGGGATGTGGCGTAGATTAGACAGTCGATGGTCGTGACGAGCCCCGTCCAGGCAAGCCAGCGGGGAAGCGAATCGCTCCGCAGGGCGTCCAGCGAGGCCGCGCCGATAAGCGCGGCCAGCGGCAGCGCCAGCGCGACGCCTCCGCAGAGATATGAGAGGCCGTGCAACGCTCGCAGCAACGCCGGAGCGCTCGAGACATCGGGTAGGGCAATTACCCAGAAGAGCGCGGCATCGAGCAGCAAAAATCCCCCGGCCACGCCCCCGCCCACCTGCGCGATCGCCGCGAACACGTTCGACCCGCCGCGTCGGATGTGATGTGACAGAACCGCCCCGAAGATCATCAGCGCCAGCGCCGCGAAGGCGTGACAGACGCTAAGACCGCGAACGGCGGAGTCGTTTTAACTGAAATAGGCAGCGATCTCAGCGAGCGTCGCGCTCGGTGGCGGAAAAGCCGTGGTGGCGAGGAGGTCGGCTAGTACGAGTCCGCAGGCGAAAAACCCGAGGAAGAGCAGTCCGCTCACAGCGAACAATCGATCAAGCCGCCCCGGATTGTTCACACCATCTTCCTTCCATCAATCGCTATGCCCCCCAGCCGCAGCCGGCCACGATCAGCCCCGCACGTTACGGTCCAGTCGCCGAACGTTGTGCGTGTTATAGAGACTGACGAATGACGAGTGAATTCTGTTCACTGATAGTCTCGATCTTGTGCGTCCTGCATAAGGTATTGACTCGAATTCGTGCCGGTCATCCGATGATGGTGCGTCGTGGTGGACGTACATTGTGCGTATCGCCGGTGCGATGGTCGCACATGGTCGAGTGAGCGGAGGACGCGAGGATGTTACGGACGGGTGAGGCGGCGCCGCCGAGTGTCTTGGAACTGCTCTCCCGGGTGCAGGAGGACCGGGTTGATTTCGTGAACGTCGAGTTCACCGACATCATGGGTGTGTTCAAGGGTGTGACGATCGCGTCGCTGCCGCAAGGCTGGGCCGGTTGCGTCGACGAACATCGAGGCTGAAGAGGTGAGTATGCGCAACGATCTTTCGCTAACGCTGGACACTACCACGCCGGCGACCCGCTCCGCGCGCGTCAACCTCGCCTACGTCCTGCTCGGGTTCACCATGCTTGTCTGGGGTGGCTCGTTCGTGGCCGCCCGCGCGTTGCTGGCATCGGATGATCCGCGCACAACGACCTTGACGCCGACGGTGCTGGCGGCATTGCGCTTCGTGCTGGCGAGTGTGCTCTTCGTGCCGCCGTTGCTGGCGCGGCGGGTGAAGCAGCGGCCGGCCGAGAGCCGCAAACTGGGCTGGCGAGACGGGTTGTTGCTCGTTGGTCTGGGACAGATCAGCATCGCCGCGTACTTCTGGTTGCAATACACCGGCGTGCGGCTCACGAGCGCCGGGATCGCTTCGATTCTGGTTGTTGGGCTTATTCCGATCGCGACCTCGCTGGTGGCGCGTCTGCACCTGGGTGAAGCGCTCCGCCGGAATCAGGTGGGCGGTCTGTTGCTCGGCTTGATCGGTGTTGGGATCGTCGTCGTGCAGGGCGGTTCGGTCGAAGGAGTAGCCTTCTCGGGGGCATTCCTACTCGGCGCGCTCTGTCTCGTCGCCGATGCCGGACTCTTCGCCGTCTACTCAACGCTGGTGCGACATCTTCGTGAGCGCTTCGATGCCCTGACACTGACGGCTTGCACGACGGCATCCGGCGCGGTTGGCCTGACGCTGTTGGCACTGGCGACGGGTGGAATCGGTGCGATCGGCAAACTGAGCGGTTGGCAGTGGGTGGCGGTTGTCTATTTGGCGCTAATCTGCTCGGTGCTCGCCTACTTTTGCTATAACCGTGCGCTGGCCACGATCGAAGCGGGTCGTGCCAGCACCTGGGTCTATCTCGAACCGCCTGTCGCGCTCGTATTCGGAGCGCTGCTGCTCGGCGAATCGATCTCGATTGCCAGCATCCTCGGCGGTTTGACGATTCTCGCCTCGGTCGGGATCGTCAGTCGGACACACTGACGCCTGATAGACTCTTAGCTCGGTAACCGGACGTTCCCGACACGACCGAACCAGAGGAGACGATGTCATGGCTGATCAATCACGCCGCCGCGAGCTGAAAGCGAACTATAAGGAGTCTCAGCGCGAGGCCGGGGTCTACGCCCTGCGCAACAGCCAAACCGGCAAGGTGTTGATCGGTTCGGCGCTCAACCTGGCGAGTATGCGCAACAAGCTCGCGTTCGCTCGGTCGACGAATTCGCCGGGCGCGCTCGATCTTCGCCTGCGCAACGAGATCGAAACGTATGGCGTCGACGCCTTCGAACTCGACATCCTCGAATCGTTTCAACCGTCGCCGGAGCAGAGCGACACGGAAATCCGCAAGGACCTCGAAGCGCTCGAACAACTTCACCGAGAAAACATTGAGCCTCAACTGCTCTATTGACCCCTACAGCAATTTGCAGATACGTTGACCCACTGGCCCCCGGTAGGGGCAACCCCC
>CALAGB010000117.1 GCA_937891245.1 uncultured Thermomicrobiales bacterium
CTTCGCCGTGATACCGGTGAGGTTGGCGGCAATCGTCTTGCCACGTGTCGTCATGCGATGCCAGCGCTCCAGGGAGGCAACCGCGTCAGCCGAGGTGAAGTCGGCGCCGTTATGGAATTTGACGCCCTGGCGCAGCGTTATGGTGAACGTCATCCCATCGGCGGAGATATCCATATCTTTTTCGGCGAGCGACGGAATGTAGGTATTCTTCTCGCTCATGGTGAAGAGGTATTCGTAGACGTGGCCCATGACGTCGCGGTTGATGTTCGGCGTACCCCACATCATGTCGACGGAGGCGAGGTCGGTGTTGATCGCGACCTTCAACGTCCCGCCCTTTTTGCCTCCCGCGCTGGCATCGGCACTGCCGGTTGCCGCAGCCGTTCCCGCAGCCGCAGAGGCTGCCGGCGTGGCACCTCCGGCTGATGTCGCTGCCGGAGTGGACGAAGAGCCGCCGCTCGATGCCGACGTCGCCGCCGCCGAGGTCGAGCCGCTGGATGCCGCGGTTGGCGTCTTGTCGCTGCCACCACCACAGGCAGCCAGGAACGCCGCCACGGCTGGTGCCGTGAAGCCGATGGCAGTCAGCCGTTTGATGAAATCGCGTCGACTGTATTCACCCGATATCAGTCGCTGCATCGCATCCGAAAGATCACGTGATGAAGGCATTCGGCTCATCTCTCCTCTGCATAGGCACACGTCGCGCACGCAGACACTCGGCCGCGTCGGGCGCGTCCGAACAAGCATTGATGCTTGAATACCGCCATCATAGCGGCCGATTCAGGCAAAGTCAATTGGTTTTATGAAGGATTCCTCTGGCCTGTGATATAAACGTGACGGATCAACCCATCATTGAGAAGGGCTTGCACATGGTGACCCCGGAGGTTGACGAAGTCGATCGTCGCTTGATCAGATGTCTGCTCGACAGCCCCCGCGCTTCCTATGCCGAACTCGCTCGCGCGACCGGCGTGGGTGAGACGACCGCCCGGCGACGGGTCGAGGCGCTCATCTCGTCCGGCGTGATTACGCCATCCGTTATCCCCGACGTTCGACGCCTCGGTTTTCATGCGATGGCGATCGTCGGATTGAACGTTGATCTGAATCACCTTTATGAGGTCGCCGACACCATTCGCGAATTTCCGGAGATCACGTCGCTGCATCTCACGATGGGGCGCTATGATCTGATGATGACCGTCGCCTCATCCAGCCTGGAGAACCTGACGCGCTTTCTGGTCGAGAAAGTCGCGCCATTGCCGGGCATTCGCGATACCGAGAGCTTCGTCTCGTCGCGCGCCCTCAAGATCCTGCGGCACTGGCGACTGCCGTCAGAGGAGGAACTGATGCAGGTCCGCGATGAGACGGCGCATGACGCGTTGGAATGATTGGTTTGTCACAGGGAGGAAGACGGGTTATGAGCGCGAGTGAGCGCTTTGATACGGTGATTGCCGGGGGCCGCGTGATCGATCCGGCGGCTGGGCAGGATGGCGTGGCCGATGTCGGGATTGCTGAGGGTCGCGTGGTGCGTGTCGCGCCGTCGCTCGATCGGTCGCGGGCGCGCACCGTCTTCGACGCCGGCGGCCAGATCGTTACACCTGGCCTGGTCGACCTGCATACGCATATCTACTGGGGCGTGACCTACTGGGGGATCGAGGCCGATCCGGTGGCAGCACGCAGCGGCGTGACGACCTGGCTCGATGTCGGCAGTTCCGGCTCCTACAACTTTCCCGGCTTCCGGCGTTACGTCAGTGAGGCGAGCCGGGTGCGCGTCTTCGCCCTTTTAAATCTCTCCAGCATCGGTCTGACCGCGCCGACCTTTGAGCTTTCGAATCTCGATTACTGCGATGTCGATCTGGCGGCCAAGATGGTGGAGTCGAATCGCGATCTGATCCTCGGCATCAAGGCGCGCATCGACGGCAAGACGACGCGCGGCACCGGCCTGCGCCCGCTGGAGCTGGCCCGTGAACTGGCCGACCGGATCGATCTGCCGCTCATGGTGCATATCGGCAGCGGTCCGCCGGAGATCGGCGATATCGTGCCGCTGCTCCGTCCTGGCGATATCCTGACCCACTGCTTCACCGGTGCCGATCATCGGATCCTCGGCACCGATCGCCTGATCCGCTCCGACGTCAAGGCGCTGCACGACCGTGGTCTCATCCTCGATATCGGCCATGGCACCGGCAGCTTCAACTACGAAGTGGCCGAGGCGATGCTGGAGCAGGGGATTCTTCCCGACGTCATCAGCAGCGACATCCACCAGCTGGCGGTGCAGGGGCCAATGTTCGATATGCCGACGACGCTCTCGAAGTTCATCAATCTCGGTATGAGCCTCCCCGACGTCATCGCCCGCGCCACGACACGGCCGGCCCAGGTGATGCGGCGGCCGAACCTCGGCACCTTGCAGCCAGGGAGCGTCGCTGACGTGGCCGTCTTCAGTCTTGAAGAGGGCGAATACACCTTCCACGATTCCCAGATGAACGCGCGGGTCGGGCGGTCGCGCCTGGTGAACACGCTGACGCTGGTCGATGGCCTGCCGTTGCCGCGTGTGCCGGAACGCGCACCGGCGCTCTGGGCCGAGCTGCCTGAGCATCAGCGACGCATCCTGCAGCCGGACGACTGACGAAAGGGGAAGCGATGGGGATCTACGAGACGCTCGGTGTGCGTCCGGTCATCAATGCGTCGGGACCGGTGACCCGCCTGAGCGGCAATCCAATGCATCCCGATGTGGCCGCTGCGATGGCCGAGGCGGCGCAGCTCTGCGTGCGGATCGACGATATCCAGGAGGCGGCCGGACGCTATTTGGCCGAAATTTCCGGTGCTGAGGCGGGGTACGTCACGACCGGCGCAGCCGCCGGATTGGCACTGTCGGCCGCCGCCGCCATCGCCCGCTTCGACGTGGCCGCCATGGATCGGCTACCCGATACGGCCGGCCTCCCCAACGAGATCGTCATCCAGCGTGCCCATGTCACCGATTACAGCCACGCGCTGCGCCTTCCGGGCGCGAAGCTGGTCGAGGTCGGCTACGTCGGCTATCCGGGACAGGGCGTCACCTGGCCGTGGGATGTCGAGTCGGCGATCACCGAACGAACCGCCGCGCTCGCTTTTTCGATCGGTAGCGCGAAAGGGATCGTCTCGCTCGCCGAGATGGCCGCGATCGCGCATCGGCACGACCTGCCGCTGATCGTCGATGCGGCCGCGTCACTGCCGCCGCGCGAGAATCTGCGTCGCTTCATCGCCGAAGGCGCCGATCTCGTCACCTTCAGCGGCGGCAAGATGATCGGCGGCCCGCAAGCGTCCGGCCTGCTGCTCGGCCGGGCCGACCTTATCGAATCGGTCGCCTTGCAGCAGCAGGACATGGACGTCTATCCGGAAACCTGGCCCTGGCGCCAGCGCTATCTGGAGAGTGGGCGACTGCCCGGTCCGCCACATCACGGCATCGGCCGTCCGATGAAGGTCGGCAAGGAGGAGATCGTCGGGCTGGTGGTCGCCCTGCGCCGCTTCATGACGCGCGATCTGGAGGCCGAACGGCGCGATCAGCAGGTGCAGCTCGAACTGATCATCGATGCGCTGCGCGATCTACCGGGCGTCGCGCCGGGGTTGCTCGATGATTCGGCGGCGCCACGGCCGTACCCGACCGCGATCATCCGGCTCGATGAGCGCCGGCTGGAGCGGAGTGCCGAGTCGATCGTCAATCAGTTGGCTGAAGAAGATCCGCCGGTCGCGGTTTCGCAGAATTTCCTTGACCGGCGTGCGCTCGGCCTCGTCGCGACCACCCTTCGCCCCGGCGAAGCGGAGATCGTGGCGGCACGTCTGAAAGAAGTACTGAGTCATTGACTCTCGCAGAGGTTCAGAGATTTTCCCCTGTCATCCTGAACCGCAGTGAAGGATCTCCCCTGACTCACCTGGCGTCGCAGCGTCAGGGACATGGGAAGGACGACAAGGGGAGGGCGGCTCCGCGCGATAGGCGTATAGAAGGGGGACTCCATGGAAGATGTGTCGGTTTTTGGGGCAGGCCAGCGCAACCGGCTGGGGCGGACCGTGCACTGGCAGGAGATGTGGCGCCACGAGTTTCTGGCGGCGCTGGAGCACGATCCGGTCGTGATCGTGCCGGTCGGATCGGTCGAGCAGCACGGCCCGCACTGCCCGATGGACGTCGATATCAGCCATACGCAGGCGCTGGCCGTTTCGACCGCGCTCGCCATCGACGACTTTCCGGTGATCGTCGCGCCGCCGGTCTGGATCGGTCTGACGCACTACAACATGGGTGAGGTCGGCACGATCACCGCCAGCGTCGAGACGTACATCGCGCTTCTTTCCGAAATCTGCCGGAGCATCTGGGCCAACGGCTTTAAGCGGATCATGTTGGTGAATGGCCACGGCGGCAATCGCGACATCATTCGCGTTGTCTCGACCAAGCTGGCCGAAGAAGATATCTGGATGCTGCCGATCACCTACTGGGAGGCGGTCTGGGACGTTTTGATCGACAACGCCGACACCGACCCCGGCTTCATCGGCCACGGCGGCGAATGGGAAACATCGTTGCAGCTCTACCTGCGCCCCGACATGATCGATAAGCCGCGCATGGTCGCCGACCCCGAGCGCCCCGGCTTTACGGACGACATCAAGAAATTCACCGGCTTCCCCGAGCGGCGCCGCGAACGCGAGCACGGCGTTCACGGTAACCCGATGACCGCCTCGGCCGAAAAAGGCGAGAAACTCTTCACCGCCGCCCGCGACAAGCTCGTCGAGGTTTGCCGCCAATACCACGCCCAGCCGGTACGGGGATATCGGGAGTTTGGATCGCACTGCCCGTAAGCGGTCCTCACCCCCGGCCCCTCTCCCGCGCCGCGCGGGAGAGGGGAGAAGACGCGCGACTGAAGTCGCTTGGGCGCCATGAATGTCGCCCTCGTCGCCCACCACACACGTCGCGAGACCCCGACCAACTTCACCTGAAGACCCCCCTCTCCCGTTCGCGACGGGAGAGGGGCCGGGGGTGAGGGTGGCCGCTCCTCCGCCTACCCCTTCCTCCCCGCCTCATATTCCGCTCGCGTCTTCTCGTCCGGCGGGTAGACGCCGACAATGCTGGCGCCGGCTTGGATCTTGCCGAGGACGAAGGCTTCCAGGCGCTCCTGTTCGAGGGCCGCGAGGGCGACTTCGCCGGCGACCTTGGCCGGAATCGCCACGACGCCGTCGGCATCGCCAACCATGACGTCGCCGGGCAGGATGAGCACCCCGGCGCAGCCGATCGGCACGTTCATATCGACTGGATGGTGTTTGGTCGAGCTGGTCGTGGCGTGCACACCGCGGGTGTAGGTGGCGATGTCGATGGCGCGGAAGGCATTCGCATCACGGAGCGCGCCATCGGTTACCAGTCCGGTACCGCCGCGCATCTTGATGCGGGTCGTCAGGATGTTGCCGAGCGAGGCGGAGTGGATCTCGTTGCGTGCGTCGATGACGAGGACATCTTCGTCGCCGATCGCTTCGACCGCCAGCCGCTGTACGTTCTTCAGGTTGTCATAGTCAACCTCAAGATCGAGGTCTTCGCGCATCGGCGCGTAGCGCAGGGTGAAGGCGTAGCCGACCATGCGTACGTCCGGCCGTAGCGGCATGAGACCGCCGAGGAAGGTATTACGAAAGCCGCGTTTGAGCAGCTGGCTGGTGAGCGTGGCGGTGCTCACCTCGTGAAGTGCTGCTTTGGCTGCCTCGGAGAGATATCCAGTTGGTCGTTCGTCCATCGCGTCCCCCTCGTTCAGATCGGTCCGTACCGCGTTGTCCTCAGCTTCGCCGATCCCTCCCGTTTTGTCAGCCCTCGACAGGCACGGCAAAGTGCGTATGATGAACCTCTCTGCCGCCGCTCGCTCGCTTCCGTGCGAAGGAGGAACGCATGCCGTTTGATCGAGCCGCGCGTATGGCGACGTTGCAGGCCGCGAGCGCGCGCTACGTCGATGTCGCCGCCGACAATATCACGCGCGAATATCCGCATTACCCGCTCCTGATCGCGACCGGTCCCGAGTCGTATCAGACGCACCGCACCCTGCATCCGGCCTTCTACGGCAGCTTTGACTGGCATTCGTGCGTCGAGATGCACTGGGTGATCGTGCGGCTGCTCCGACTCTTCCCCGACGATGTGCCCGCCGGACGCGCTCGTGCCACGCTAAATGAGCTGCTTTCGGCCGAAAACCTGGCGGCCGAAGCGCGCTTCTTCGACGACCCGCAGCATCGTTCGCTGGAGCGACCCTACGGCTCCGCCTGGTTGTTGACGCTGGCGCACGAACTCCAGGCCTGGGATGACCCGGATGCCCAACGCTGGGCTGCCAACCTGGCACCCCTGGTCGACGTGCTGGTGGCGAATCTGGTGCGCTGGTTGCCGCTTTTGAGCTATCCGCAGCGCACCGGTGTCCATCCGAACACCGCCTTCGCGCTGTCACGCTGCTTCGATCTGGCGCACCGTCGACAGGCGAATGGCGACGACGCGCTGGCTCGGGCGATCTCTACGGCGATCAAGCGCTGGTTCAGCGATGATCGCGATTATCCCGCGCACTACGAGCCGTCCGGTTCCGATTTCCTGTCGCCCGCACTCACCGAGGCCGAACTGGTGACGCGCCAGCTCGATCCGGCGGCCGTATCGGCGTGGCTCGAAGGCTTCCTGCCGGGTATCGCCGCGAGCCGGCCGAAGCAGCTCTTCGAACCGGCCACGGTCGCGGATTCGACCGACGGGCAGATGGCCCATTTGCACGGCCTCAATCTGAGCCGCGCCTGGGCCTTCGTTACGCTCGGCGAGCGTTTGCCCGCGGGCGATGCTCGTATCGATCCCTTGCTCGCCGCCGCCGAGCGGCACGCCGAAGCGGCCCTGCCGCACGTCACTGGCAGCGACTACATGGTCGAGCACTGGCTCTCGGCCTATGCCACCCTGCTCTTGAGCGCCTGAAGCGACGCCTGAAAGAGGAAAATGTGACCGCATCATCACCGCCCCGCCTGCGGGTGACCTATCTCGGCGGACCGACCGCGCTGATCGAGATCGGCGGCTTGCGCCTGCTGACCGACCCGACCTTCGATCCGCCCGGCGTCTATACCAGCGGCACCCGTTCGCTCACCAAGACGATGGAGCCCGCGCGATCGCCTGACGCGCTTGGCCCGATCGACGCCGTGCTCCTCTCGCACGACCAGCATACGGACAACCTCGACAACTCCGGTCGCGAACTGCTGGCGCGCGTGCCGCTGGCGCTCTCGACCGCCTCGGCGCACGATCGTATCGGCGGCAACGTGCGAGTCTTGCCCAACTGGGAGACGACCGAGTTGGCGCGCCCCGCCGGCGGCGTGCTGCGTATCACCGGCGTGCCGGCCCAGCACGGTCCGGACGGCTCCGAACCGGTCGTTGGCGAGGTCACCGGCTTCGTGCTTTCCGGCGACGATCTGCCAAACGTCTACGTTAGCGGCGATAACGCGTCGCTTGATGTCGTCCGAACGATCGTCGAACGGCTCGGCCCGTTCGACGCCTCGCTCCTCTTCGCCGGTGCGGCCAAGACGAGCCTCTTCGATGGCGCGTTGCTCACCCTCGGCAGCGAACAAGCGGCCGAAGCGGCGCGCATCCTCGGCGACGGCCCGGTCGTCGTCCTGCACTTCGAAGGCTGGGCCCACTTCAGCCAGGGTGCCGACACGGTGCGAGAGGCCTTCTCCCGGGCAGGTGTGAGCGAGCGTCTCCGCTTGCCGAAGATGGGCGAGGTGGTGGAGGTATAGAACGATTTGCAAAAACCGTGGTCTACAGGACCCTGTAGGGGCAGCCCCCCGTGGCTGCCCGGGTCGCGCACCGTCAAGTTTGACCGTAGGCCAACCGGGCAGCCACGGGGGGCTGCCCCTACGATGCTTGGCCAATCAACAGGAAATCCTCTAAAAATACGACCCGATGTTGTGCAGGATCGATTCGCCGCCGTCGACGACCATGATCGAGCCGACAACGAACGAGGCGTCATCGCTCGCCAGGAAGACCGCCGCACCGGCCATCTCCTCGGGCTGCGCCTGACGGCCGATCGGCTGCATCGCGGCCTTGGCCTCGCGCGCGGCGTGTGCTTTGGCCGCATCTTCGGGCGTCATGCGGGCACGCCGCCCGCCAAGATCGGTATCGACATAACCAGGGCAGATGCAGTTGACGCGGATGTTCTCGTGCGAATAGTCGACGGCCAGCTGTTTGGTGAGCATGATGACGCCGCCCTTGCTGGCGCTGTAGGGCGCGACCTTTGGCGCGGCAATGATGCCGTAGACCGATGAGATGTTGATGAGCGATCCGCCGCCCTGTTTGCGCAGGTGCGGGATGGCGAACTTGCAGCCGTAGAACGGCCCGCCTAGATTCACCGCGATCGTTCGCTGCCAGTCTTCGATGGTAATGTCCTCGGCCGATTTGCCGCCGCCGCCCACACCGGCGACGTTGACGACGATATCGAGCCGTCCGCTGGCTGCCGCCGCGCCATCAATCGTCGCGCGAACCTGCTCCGGATCGCCAACGTCGCAGAGTGAGAAGGCCGCTTCGCCACCGGCGGCTTGAATCAGTTTGACCGTCTCCGCACCGCCGGCCGCATTGACATCGGCGATGTGCACGATCGCGCCCTCCTGCGCATAGCGCCGCGCGATGGCTCGTCCGATGCCGGATGCCGCTCCGGTGACGACCGCGACCTTGCCCTCGAGTTTCCCGTTCGCCATGAGAGCATTCTCCTTACGCGTATTCCAGATCCTCCAACAGTCGATGATCTGTGCGTAGGAGGATACCCCGGCCGGCCTTCGTCCGCCTCCGTTATCGCACACTACGGCGTGATGCGCACCGCCATCACGGAGAACGTTCCGGAGTCGAAGCCGTTGCTCAATCGCAGCCGCACCGTGCCGAAGACCCGTCCGGCGGTCACATCGAGCCGGAAGCTAACCGGCGTGCCGTTCGCGAGTTGGGCCTGCCCGTAGAGTGTGGTGGTCGAGCGGGTGGCCACCAGGCTCGTGAGTTGCACATGGTTCAGCGTCACGTTCCGGCTGGCGTACGTGAAGAGGCCGGACGGCGTTCCGCCGTGTGGCCCGGTCTGCACCATGGCGGTGATCGACGGCGAGAACGGGTTGATGATGGTGAGCGCCGCGCGCGAGGTCGAGCTGGGTGCGCCCCAGGTGATGGTGGCGTTGGCCGAGGGTGTCGTGCCACCCGAGGCGGTGGCGGTGAGCGTATCGGTGCCGGTCATGCTGCCGCTATAGGTAAAGCTCGCCTGGCCGTTGGCTGTGCTGGTGGTGTAGGACGTCGGGTTGCTGCCAGTGACGACGAAGGTAACGCTGTTGCCATCGGCCACGGGTTTGCCCGCCGTATCGGTCACGGTGGCCGTCTCGGTGAGTGCGCTGCCGAGGGTGGCGCTGGTTTCACCCGGTGAAAGACTGTGCGACGCCGC
>CALAGB010000118.1 GCA_937891245.1 uncultured Thermomicrobiales bacterium
GCGGGAATGCTGAAGCCGTGAATCAGGCTCCCGATGACCGCGAGGTACATCATGTAGCTGGTATTGACGTTCCGAAACCACGGTGTCAGGCCCGGGTCTGCCAGCAAGTGATGGACCGACCCCATGTTGATGAACAACACGTAGAGGACCAATGCGAAGCGGCTCAGTCCTTCGTTGAGCGGTCGCGCACCCGTTGTCAGGCTGGCCAGCCCGTACCAGATCGCCACCATGGCAGCCAGGTTGACTTGCTGAGTACCGTGTCCCAAGCCCCAATAGAGCAGGCGATAGACACCTGGATCGACTGAAGAGATGATGCCGGCCGCCCAGAGGAAGGCCGGGATGAGTGCCGCCGCGCCGGCGATCAGGCTCCAGAGCGCGATAATCGCGGCGACGGTGAGAGCGTAGGTAAACAGCGGTAACGATTTGACGTCTCCGCGCAGGCGCGCCGCCACGATGTTGATGAAAAAGTGGACGACGCCGATGATGGCACCGACAGCGAAGATGAGTACCGCCCCGTAATAGAGCGGCGGCGCCTTGAGCGGCGGGTAGGACGTGAACATCACGATCGCCCGACCGGTGATCATCATCCAGGTCGCCACCAGCGAACCCGCCAGCATCATGCCGTAGGCGATCCAGCCGAGTCGAGGGACGACCATCCGCGCGCTCAGCAGCACGGTGCTGCCGAAAATCAGACCCGCCATCTCGAAAAAGAGGATCCAGAAGATAAGCATGACCATGCCGTGGGCGGAGACCGACTCATAGAAATTCTTGGCCGGCAACAGGTGCACGGCCGGCCAGCGCGTGAGCGCGATCAGCAATGCCAACGCCCCGCCAAATGCCAGGTAGAGCACCGCCGTTACGGCGTGAAACTTGATCTGTCGCTCGGCTGATCGATCGACGATCAGTCCGGTAACCTCGCAGCGCCGAAATGCGCCTGACAGTACGCTGGCCATCGTGCCGCCCCCCTTTGGCCCGACTAATCGGTGACGATGATTCGGCCGACCATCAGGTGATGCCCCAACCCGCAAAATTCGTTACAGACGACCGAGTACTCTCCCGTTTCCTCAGGCGTCAATTCGACTTCGGTGACGTAGCCGGGCAGAATCTGGAGGTTGAGACTGTGGCCCGCCATGATGAGGGAGAAGCCATGCTGAAGATCTCGTGACGAGATGAAGAAGCGATAGTGCTCGCCCTCCTTGAGCTGGATGACCGGCCGCCAGGCAAAGGTTTGCGCTTCGAGGTAGACATCGCCGCCCGGTTCTGGTGCGACAATCGGTATTTCATCCACCTCGCCGATGGTATGCGCGGCGGTAAATGCCTCCATGCGCTCGTGGAAAACAGCCGGTTCGATGCGATAGCTCCGAATGTTGTTCTGCTCGTTGCCGATCATCGGCCAGACGAGGGCGATCATGAAGAACATCGCTACGCCCCAGATACTGGCGATGCCAATCCACAACCGCTCGTCACGCCCGAGCGCGGTCCACCAGACTCCTTGTGGCTTGGCAAAGGCGCTGAATCGGCCGGCCATGATCACCTCCTCGACGGCGCTCGTGCTGAAAACTCGTCGCGCCGAACGAACGTCCTTAGTTTCCGAACGTTGGCACGCTTGCCAGACTGATCAGCCCCCAGACGATATAGAAGAGGGTTGGCACCACCAACCCGGCCATCAGGAGCACGAACACGTCGTCCAACAGCACCTGTTGCCAGGGGATGCCCGAGTCTGAATCACGACGCTGCGGCTCACGGTGTTCCATGCGAGTAACCTCTTCCTCGTACGCTCCATCACCGGTCTTCGGCGGATGCGCACTCAACCGTTTGCCAACTCAATTTTTGCGTGGGCATTACCAGATATTGCGTGCAGTATAGGGGGAGAACCGGGGAATTCCACTACCCCAAGGGGTAGTTTCTTGTCCGGGTCTCCTTATCCGAGGGGAAGTTCCGGCTGCGCGGTGATCGACCCAGCTGGGCGGTTGCGCAGATACGGTACGGCGAGTACGCCGATCATCACCGCCGCGTAGTAGATCGCGCTAGTGGCCCACATGATGGCGCCGCCAAGGCGCTGATCGGTAAGGACGGTCAGTCCCCATGGCTTGGCACTGTCGACGTAGACCGGATAGATCGGCTCCCGTGCCAGGGTAATGATCGCGCACATGAGGTCGCTGACCATCCAGGTCGCGAACAGGAGGAGGATCGCGCTTGTCGTCGAGAGCCGGTGGGAGCGCGGAATGGGGTCGATCAGCACCCACCAGAAGAGGAGTGCCGTGACGAAAAAGGCAGCGTGCTCCAGTTCGTGGATTTGTTCGTCACGCACGGCGGCCTGATAGAAGCGCGGAAGATGCCAGAGAACGAAGGAGCCGTTGTACAGTGCGAAGATGCTGAACGGATGCGTGATCGCAGACAAGATCCGTCGCACCCCGCGACGCGCAATGGTTTGTCGCAGGAGGTCTCGACGGTGGCGCGGAGGCAATCCGCGGAGCATCACCTGCACCGGCCGGCCCAACACCACGAGCGGTGCCGCTACGAGCATCAAGAGCAAGTGCTGCGTCATATGCACCGAGAAGAGCACGCCATTGAAGTGATCAAACGGGCCGAGCAGCGCCAGCGTCAGGACGGAGAGCCCGGCGAGATAGGCAGCCACCTGCCGCACGGCCGGCAGCGGTCGCCGAGCCAATGCCGCCGCACGATAGGCCAGCAGGTAGAGAAGCACGGCTCCCGCAAGCATCAGGATCAGGGTGGAATCGACTCGCCAGGCGAGCGCCCAGTGTCCGTTGCTCGCTTGAAGGTGCAGCAGCGTGTTGAACATGGCTACTCCATGAGCGCCAATACACGTGTTGTGCATCTTACATCATGGACGTGGGGTGGACGCGTGCTGGAGCGACGAGATACGGCTTACTCCCCCATCGACACGGCGGCGAAGCGCGAGCTGGTGGAGATGGCCCAGGCGAGAAGGAGGGCGGCGGTGAGCGCGGCGAGAAGCGCCGTGCCGGGTCCGGTGAACTCGGCAAGGAGGAGCGGGATGCCGAAGCCGAAACCGGTAAAGATGAGCGAAGCAACCGTCGGGTCACCGCCCGGAGCGCGGACGAGCGCGGCCGCCTGGCTGAGCAGCATGACGACGGTAAAAACGAGCATTAACGGCAAGATCAGCGGGCTGGTGCCGGAGATGACCATGGCGATCGACCAACCGATCAGGCCGAGCAAACTGATCAGCACGAAGGGGAGCGATGTATCGATCAACAGCAGTGTCAGGTTATCCGCTGGGATGAACTGGCGCAGGAATGCATTGGTTTGATCGTCCGAATAGACGCTGAGAATGTCGCGCGACGGCAGCATCATGACGAAGGTGAGCCAGAAGAGCCAGCTGAGAGCCGAGGCTCCGATGAGCGCCAGTCCGGCCCCGGCCGCGATCAATGCCGTCGATCGGAGCACTGCCCAGCCGAAGGAGAGCGGCTGTCGAGCGAAGATGAGTCCGGCGCGTGCCACCAGCATATTCATTCCGCTCACGTGCGGCAGGTGCAGGCGTGACGGACGCCGGGCGAGCCGTTCGCGATCGCGCATCTGCCGCGAAAGATCGCGCCAGGTGAAGCGGCCGAGAACGCCGAGCGACTTGAGCTGCGAGGTCGTGCCGAGTTCCGCCGCGACGGTGATCAGATTGATGCGCCGTCCGAGCCAGATGACACCGGCGAAGGCGACAAGCGCCAGCGCGAGCAGGAGGAAGGCTTGAGCGCGAGCCGGCTCGGCGAGCACTTCGCACGCGAGGACACGTCCCGGCCAGGTCATGACGCTCGGAACGGCGTACGCCACGATGGCGAGCAGCAGTGGCAGGAGCCAGAGCGAGCGTGACGGGTTCGGTCGGCGCAGGCGCCAGAATCCGATGCACCAGGCGCAGGCCGCCGTAAAGATGACGAGCGGAATGCTGGTCAGGATCGCGGGGTATGCCATCAGCCCGATCTCGTCGTTGCTCGCGGAATGCGCCAGCATCATCGAGGCGAGGACGGTCAGCGGCAGGGTGACGGCGAGCCCGATTGCTGTATATCCGGCAAAGCCGATCAGACCGATCGCCTCGCGTCGCATCGGAGAGGCGGCGATATAGGTGAGATCTTCGACCGAGAGTTTCAACGGTGTCTTGCGCAGCGCCAGCAGAATGCAGAGGAGCGCGATGCCGGTCACGACCCAGGGGAAGCCCGACTCGAAGCCGGAGCGCGCGCGCTCGAGTTGCGAGGCGGTCAGTTGCTCGCCGATCCTGAGCGCACCGTGCACGATGAGGCTCCACATCAGGACGAACCAGCCTGCGAAGATGATGACCAGATACACGCCATAAAGCTTGTTGCTGGTCGTATCTTCCAGCGGATCGAAGCCGATGACGCGCAGCCAGTAGACGGCCGTGCGCAGCATCTGGCGCCAGTGCAGCCAGAGCAGGAGCCGCATATCAGCGAACAAACGGGCTCCGCATCTGCTCCATCACGGCGGCATGCAAGAGCCGATCGAGCGTCGGTTCGCCGCGCACCTCGAACTGCTCCGCCAGACGCTTTGGTGTTCCATCGCCGAGCAGCGTTCCCTGATCCATCAGCAGGTAACGGTCCGGCGGCGTCTCGGTCGGCAGTTGGTGGCAGCTGAGCAGGATGGCGATCCCGGCATCGCGGTAGATTTCCAGATCGTGCCAGAGCTGCTCCGAAGAGAGTGGGTCGAGCGGGCCAAATGGTTCGTCGAGCAGCAGCAGTGCCGGCTCAACCAGCAGCGCCAGGGTCAGCCCGAGCTTGTACTGCATGCCGCGCGAGAAAGTGAACGGGTAGTAGTCGCGCTGAGCGCTCAGAGCGAAGTGCTCCAGCAGCTGTTCGGCTTGCGCTTCCCAGCCGTCCAGTCGGTAGGCACGGGCGATGAACGTAAGATGTTCCCAGGCCGTGAGCTGGTCGTAAAAGACCGGCGTATCGGGTACCAGCATCATCGACTGGCGCGCTTCCCGTTCGTTTTGAATGAGCGGCTTGCCCGAGATCAGAATTTCACCCTGCGCCGGTCTGGTCCAACCGGCGATGCAACGCAAGAGCGTCGATTTGCCGGCGCCGTTGCGCCCGGCCAGCACGACGAGCTCGCCCGGCTCGATGGCGAAGCTGATGTCATTGAGCGCCTGGGCCGGCCCGTAGGCATAGCGCAGCTTCGAGACGCGGAGCATCACGTCGTCCGGCTCTTTACCGTTCGATCGAATCTTAGTCAATGTTTTCGCCTCTGTAGCTGCTCGGGATTCCCCGAGTTTCCGACAGGCAAAAAGTATACGGCGTGCCGCACCCCGCTTTCGCCGGATCCGGCCTTGCCCTGCTCTGGCACCCCACGTATCCTGCCAGAACGCGACGAACTGTGCCGCGTGCATGTTCAGCACGGAGGAGAAGCCGCCATGGAATTTGCCGAGCTCGTCCGTAAGCGCCGGATTGTGCGCCACTTCAAGCCCGATCCGATCGATCTGATGGTCATCGACCGGATTCTCGATCTTGCCCGCCGCGTGCCGAGTGCCGGGTTTAGCCAGGGACAAGATTTCATCGTGGTCACCGATCCGGAGCAGCGCCGCGCGGTTGCACGGCTTTGTGGCGAAGAGGAGCACTACGAAAAGTCGTTCGGCCATCGCTGGATTTCCGAAGCGCCGGTGCAGGTCATCCCCTGCGCCAACGAGGGGGCGTATCATCGACGTTACCAGGAGCCGGATAAGGTCGATGCCGAGGGGAATGAGCATCCCTGGCCGGTGCCCTACTGGATCATGGATACCGGCTGCTCGGTGATGGTTCTGCTGCTGGCGGTCGTCGACGAGGGGCTGTCGGCCGGCTATGCCGGCTTTCAGGACCTTGACGGCGCGCGCCAACTGCTCGGCATACCCGACGACGTGATTCCGGTCGGCGTCATCCCGATCGGCCACCGGGATCAGGATATCCCCTCGCCCTCGCTCAAGCGCGGCCGCAAAGCGATGCCCGCGATTGTGCACAAGGAGCGCTGGTAAGCGAGCCTACGCGAGGTATATCCGACGCGCCAGTCGAAGTGGTGGCTCGATGACCGGCTCGACATACGGGCGCGACCAGTAAATGGCGTAGGCGAGGGTCGTGCCGATGAACGCACCACCGAGCACATCGCTGACGTAATGCTCGCCGGTATAAACACGAGCGAACGAGATCAGAACGGCGAGCAGCAGCGCCACAATGCCGATGCGTCGCAGCGCCAGCGCCAGCGCCACGGCCACCCCGAAAGCGAAGGTCGCATGATCGCTGGGGAATGACGGATCGCGCGAGGGCGTCAGCAGCATGATCGCGGGGTGGCTCATAAATGGTCGCGGACGATCCCAGAGGCGAATGATGACCTGATTGACACCGAGCGCGATGGCGGCAGCGGCCGTGGCATTGATGACCGCCCACTGACGCAGATTGCGCCGTGTCCGAGCGCCCGGCCAGAACCAGATCGCGACGAGTAACGCAATCATCAGGTACGGACCATAATTCCCGAAAAACTCGAAGAAGTCGTTCGGCCGGTCGCTATAGCGCGCCAGACCATTAATCGCGGTGAAGAGCGCCCCGTCCATGAAATCTCCTGCCTCAGACCGATCGCGGAGTCAGTATTCCAACGTTTGAGTGTGCGCGTCGAAAATTAAGACAAGGTTAAGCTACGAATTGGGATCGATCGTACCCGCGATTCCCGTACAGGAATTAGCGGAGCAGGAGTCCAGTCATTGAGAGTTCGGCGATGAAGCGACGATCGGATGACTGCTGTCGCTGCATGTCATAAGCGAATTCGATGTGAGGAATCCAGCGATTGAGCAGGGCGATCCCGTGGACCGGACTAGACTGCAGTACGAGAAGACCCGCGTTCGGGAACTCCGCAAGCGTGCGTGCGTCATCACGATGGATGAGCGGGCGGAAGTGCTTCTTGTTGAACGTGACAACGACCGCGTCAAGTTGATCCGCGAGCGCAACCACCAGTCGATCCGAAGCGCCGGGCATGAGATAGTCGTTTGCTCGCAGCACGACATGCCCGTGCGAGAGAAGACATGTGCTGATGGAGTTTGAAACGTTGCTATCGAGCAGGAATCGGATATGCGGTTGCTGGACCACGCGGGCTAACCGGCAAGTCGCTCAGACTCGAACGCTATCGCCGCTTCCACGTCAGCTCGTGTGAGTTCCGCATATTCGCGAAGGATATCGTCGGTCGAATAACCCGCGACATGGTAGTCCCAGATGATCTCTGCCGGAATACGCGTCCCTGCAACTACGTATTGATTATGGGCAATATAACGATGGCGAACAATGTTGCCGACATCCTCGGGATCCCGTTGCCTGAGCTTCGCGAGGCGCGATTCCATTTCGGCGGCAATCGTCTCGATCCGGTAGGGCATGACCGTCTGACCGAGCGGTTTAGCGCTGATCCAAATGCCATGGTCGGGATCTCGAAAGAAGACCTGCCCGTCGTCAACCGCAAACTCCAACGAGGCCCATGGAGTTTCGTAGTTCTGCCTCAGCCAGCGACCAAGCGTTCTCAGCTGTTGGAGCGACACGTCACGACGGAGAAGCGCCAGCGTGCGCAGCGCAACGACATCGCGGAATGAATAGATGCGCCCGAATGGCTGGCGTGGCCGCCCGGTTGCCAGGCTCGGCGAGTAGACGTCCGATCGAACCCAGTATTCGACCTGCCGTTTTGTGAGATGCGCAAGGCGAGCAGCCTGCTCCGTGGAAAATGCTCCAATAATTTCCACCGTGACTCCATTCTCGACGCACCTGCTTGAATCGCTGTTGATAGTGTACATAGCATTCGCCAGATACGCATAGGAGTTCAGTTTCTCGCGCTGCCGGCGCTTCGTGCTCTTTCTTGTTACACTTATTTCGGTGGATACCGAAATAGGGGCGAGGCACGGGTGATGGATACGGTTTTTCGGTCGTTGAGTGATCCGACGAGGCGCGAGATTTTGCGCATCTTGCGCGAGGGTGATCTGAGCGCTGGTGCGATCGGCGAGCGTTTTCCGATCGCCCGCTCGACGATGTCGGGTCATCTGAGCGTGCTGAAGGACGCGGGCCTGGTCGTCACCGAGCGGCAGGGAACCACCATCATCTACAGCCTGAACGTTGCGGTCTACGAGGAACTCTTATCGTCGATCATGTCGCTTCTCGGCTTCGGAAAGCCGGGTGCTCTCCGGAAGATTGAGGATGACAAGCTGTGAACGTGAACTGGCGCACTGAAGTGCCACAGTGGTTGATTATCGCCGCGATGTTCGTGGCGGCGGTGATTGTCTGGCCGACCGTTTCGGGGCCGATCCCGGTGCATTGGGACGCACATGGCAACGTGGATGGCTACGGCAGTAAGTTCGAGGGGCTGCTCCTTTTGCCGCTCATCGCGCTCGGCATCTACGTGCTGCTGCTCTTTTTGCCGCGTATCGATCCCGGCCGCGCGAACTACGTCCAGTTTTCCGGCCCGTATCTGGTGGTGCGGTACGCCGTGTTGCTGCTGCTGGCCGGACTCTATGGCATCACGTTGCTGGCGATCAAGGGTTACGAGTTCAATATGACGCGGCTGGTGCTCGGCGCGATCGGTATCCTGTTCATCGTGCTTGGGAATGTGCTCGGTAAGGTGCGGCCGAACTGGTTTGTCGGTGTGCGTACGCCCTGGACGCTCTCCAGCAAGCGTTCCTGGGTGCGGACGCACCGGCTGGCGGGCTGGCTCTTCACACTGGCCGGGCTGATCTTCCTGGCGCTGATCGCCTTCAACGTCGGTGACCAGCTTCCCTGGATCATCCTCGGCATCAGTGCTCTCCTGACGTTCGTCCTCCTCGCCTACTCGTACGTCGAGTGGCGCAACGACCCGGAGAAGTCGCCCCCCAGCGGCACGCTGCCGGGGTAGACGAGAAGGTCTCGCGCGACCCGCATGCGGGTGCCCGATCCCTATCGTCATCCTGAATCGCAGCGGAGGATCTCCTTCGCGTATCCCTGTTGCGTGCTCGCCGGGGTACAGGAAGGAGATCCTTCGGTATTGCCTCAGGATGACAGGGGAGCGCGTCTCCGCGTCTCTGCGCGAGGTACCCGTCTTAGCCCATCAGCTCCAGCGCGTGCAGGCCGGCGCCGACGATCGAGTCGACATCGATGCCGGTTGCCTGGTAGAGATCGCGACGCATGCCCGACTGGCCGAAGTCATCGACACCGAGCGCAATGACCGGCACGCCGTTGATACCGCCGAGGAACGACAGCGCGTGCGAGGCGCCGTCGAGCACGGTGATAATCGGTGCGCGCCGCTCTTCCGGCAGGATGAGCCAGTCGAAGGGGCGGCTGCCGTTCCCATCGACCTCGTGCACACCCTGGCGCCGCTGGTCGCGGAAGAGACGGTAGATCTCGCTCGGGCTGGTGATGTTGATGACGTTCGCGGCGATCT
>CALAGB010000119.1 GCA_937891245.1 uncultured Thermomicrobiales bacterium
TCGAACACCTTGGCCTCGACATGGCCGACCGGCGCGATGATGCCGAGGATGGCGAGGAGCCGGGTCGGCCGTGCGAACATCGGCGGGCGTTCATGATGGGCGGCATCTTCCGGTAAGAGCCGCCCGGCCATGACGCCGCCCAGCAGCCCGAAGATGAGCGCCACCAGCAAGAGGTGTACCCGTGGGCTGAGGCCGAGCGCGGCCAGCCCACCACCGAGCGCCGAACCGACAATCCCTCCGGCGCTGTAGAGCCCATGGAACGACGACATGACCGGCCGGTGCATCCTCGCCTCGACCGTCGAACCTTGCACGTTGATAGCGACATCGAGGACGCCGGATGTTGCGCCATAGAGCGCCAGCCCGGCCATCAGTGTCAGTTGGTCGACCGCCAGTACCGGCAAAACCGGCATGATCACGAAGAGAAAGGCGGTCACCCGTGCCACCGCGCGACTGTCGATGCGGGTCAGAAGCCAGCCAACGAGTGGCATGGCGACGATCAGTCCGACCGTGAGCGACAAGAGTGAGATACCAAGCTCGCCGCTGCTCAGATTGAGCCGGTCCTTGACCTCCGGAATGCGCACGAACCAGCTGGCCGCGACGAAACCTTCGACAAAGAAGAGGACCGAAACCGCCACCCGCGCCCGCTGCGTCGCCTGGCGCGCGCCAAACCGCGGCGCACTCTGCGCTGTTGCGACCGATTCTTGAAGCCTACTCAACAGTTCTTACCAGGTACCGACCGATCCGAAAAGGTAAGTGTACCGAAGTGGCTCTTACTCCCGGCCCTTCTCCCAACTACTGGGAGAGGGGCGTCTTTATGCGAGCGTTATCGTGACCCATGCCGTTGAACTGCGATCAAACAGGTTGGAACGCACACTCGTTCGCCCAAATCTCCCCTCTCCCGTTCGCGACGGGAGAGGGGCCGGGGGTGAGGGCCGCTCCTTATCCTCGCCGCGCGGCGGCCACCAGTTCCCGCGTCGCGGGGACGACGTCGCGGGCGAAGAGTTCGATCGTGGACGCGTCGTTGGCCGCCAGGATGAAGGCGGAGACGCCGTATTCGAGGGCGACCTCCGCCAGTTCTTCGGTCCATTGCTGCGGCGGGCCGTTGAGCGGAGAGCCGTTGCCGGTGGCGGCGAACTGCCCCGAGATGTTGAGCAGGCGACGAATCTCGGCCGGGTCGCGGCCCGCCTTAGCGGCGCCGTCGTCGATGAATTTGTTCATCTCGGCCAGGTCGGCGAAGCCGCCAGGCAGATAGCTGAGCGTCGGTATTGAGCCGTCGGCCAGCCGGCCGGTCAGCCGTAACATCCGCGGCTTATAGGCACCGACCCAGATCGGGATGTCGTGCGCCGGTGCCGGTCCGCGTTTGGCACCATGCACGGTATAGTGCTTCCCGTCGAAGAAGACCCCGCCCCGCTTTTCGGCATCCCACAAATCGCGGATGATCGTGATCGCCTCTTCCAGCGCCTCGACCGATTCTCCCGGCGTCAGTCGCCGTCCGCCCATCGCCACGATCGGATCCCAGAAGCCACCGGCGCCGATGCCCAGCTCGACGCGGCCGCCGCTCAGACGATCGAGGCTGGCAACGCTGCGCGCCAGCACGGCCGGTTGGCGCAGCGGCAGGTTGAGCACATTGCCGCTCACGCGAATCTTTGTCGTTCGTGACGCCACGAACGACAGCAGCGTCCACGTGTCGTAGAAGGCTGCCTGATAGGGGTGATCCTGGAAGGTTGCCAGGTCGAGCCCGGCGCGATCTGCCTCGACCGCCAGATCGACCGCGTGCATGGCCGGCTGTGCAACCGGCGTGATGAAGGCGCCGAACAAGAGATCGTGGCCGTAATCCGTCATGGGTGGTTCCTTGCCTGTTTCTGCCCTCTGGGGCGATATCCCGGTCGGTTCAGCGGACGAGTGAGACCGGGGCGATATTGAAGTTGTCGCGGAAGACGTTGTCGGGATCGTAGCGTGCCTTCAGCCCACGCAAGCGCTCCAGCGTACGCGGCGGGAAGGCTTCATTGAGCCGTTCCGGTCGCAGGTCAGTTTCGAAACTGAGATAGAGCCCGTCGAAATAGGGTTCGAGTTCGTTCCAGGCCGCATTCAGCCGCGCCCGGTTGATCCCGAAGGCCGCCACTGAGAAGTTCGCGGCACGATTGGCGTAGGCGGTCGCATCGGGATCGATATCCGAAACGGCGCCGCCAACCGAGCGAATCTGGAAGAAATAGACTTCCCCGCTGCGGAGTAAACGCGCCGCCGCGGCCGCGAATTCCGGCGTAATGTGGTCGACCAGGCCGGAGCGCCCAAGCGGTTCACCCTGCCCGTGGTGGTAGCCCGGCTGCGCGTTCGCCAGCACGCTGGCGTACGATGTGATGACAACGTACTGATCGTAGAGCGGCGCGGCATTCGCCAGCGGTTGGAGGCGATTGATGATCGTCTCCGGTTGATTCGAGTCGACCATTGTCATCATCTGCGTGACGGCCGGCTGCCCACGGCGTGGCGGGCCGAGGATAATGAAGCTTGTCAGATCGCGCGGCGAGGCTTCGACCGCCGCGCCCCAGCGTTCGAGCAAGCCGGCCGGATCACCGGCGTCGAGCACCAACTGCGCCCAGCCGACGTCACCGATTTCGTCGACCTGGAACTCGAACGACGTCACGATGCCGAAGTTTGAGCCGGCACCACGCACCGCCCAGAAGAGATCGAGATTCTCCTCTTCGCTGGCGCGCACGACCGAGCCATCGGCCAGCACCATGTCGGCGGCGCGCAGATGGTCGATCGTCAGGCCATGCTCACGCGCAAGCCAACCGATGCCGCCGGCCGTCGCCAGGCCACCGACCCCAACTCCGCCGTAATCGCCGGAACTGAGCGCCCAGCCGTACGGCTCGAGCGCGGCGGCCACGTCCATCCAGCGCGCACCCGGCCCGATGCGCACCCGGCGTCGGAGCGGATCGAGTACCTCAATCGCGTTCATTTGGCTCAGATCGATAACGATGCCGCCGTCATTCGTCGAACGCCCACTGATGCCATGCCCGGCGCTCCGGATGGAGAGCGGTAGATCGGGATGTTTCCGGGCGAAGGCAAGGGCGTCGATCACTTGAGCGTGATCGTTCACCGGGAGCACGATACCGGGTGCGCCGCCGCGCATATAGGTTGACTTGACGCGCGTGTAGGCCAGATCGCCCGGCTCGATCGCCGAGCCGGCGAGTGAGGCCGGCAGGTCGTCGTAGGCGATCCCCGGGCGGCGCTTGGCTCGCGCTTCGGCCCGGCGCAGCGTCGGTGTGCGATCAAGCGAGGGAAGCACACCAGCGACCGCTTCGCGCAGCGCGGGCATTACCTCGCGTGCGAACTGTTCGAGCGTCGCCGGATCATCGGATGCGAGGATGAAGGTGCCGGCCCCGTCCTCGACGACCAGCGGCAGCAGATCGCGCACCCACTGATCGCTCGGGCCGTTGAGGAAACCGACCGGGACATCGGAGAAGCGGCCGGAGATATTCACCAGACGGCGGATTTCGCGCGGATCACGACCTGCTTGCCGGGCAGCCTCATCGATCGTGCGGTTCGACGCCTGAAACTCGCCAGGCTGCTGGCGTCCAAGTGTGGCGACCCAGCCGTCCGCCTTGCGGCCGATCAGCCGGAGCATGCGTGGCTTATTCGCGCCGATCCAGATCGGGATCTCGTGGGCCGGGAGCGGTCCGCGTTGCGCACCATCCACCTGATAGTAGTCGCCGTCGTAGCGCAAACCGCGACGCTCTCCGGCGTCCCAGAGGCCGCGAATGATATCGATCGCCTCGCTCAGCGATTCGACCGAGGGTCCGGGTTCGAGCCGGCGCCCGCCCATCGCCTCGATGGCGGTCCAATACGCCCCGGCGCCGAGCGACAGTTCGAAGCGGCCGGATGAGAGCAGAT
>CALAGB010000120.1 GCA_937891245.1 uncultured Thermomicrobiales bacterium
GCTCGAGCGGGTCCGACGTTTTTTTGAGACGACGCAGGCGAGCTATCGAGAACAGGGCTACCTGGGCTGCCTGATGGGCGGGCTCGGTCAAGAGCTGTCGGGCGTGAACGAGCACTTCCGACGACGGATCGAGGAGTGCCTCTCGGGGATCACCTCGCGCCTGGCGTCCTGCCTCGCAGAGGCCCAGCAGAGCGGCGAGATTCCGGCCGATGCCGATCCGCGTCAGATGGCGGATCTCCTGGTCGACTGCTGGGAGGGCGCGGCGCTGCGCAGTCGTTTGCGGCGTGATCCCTCATCACTCACCGCGATGCTCGATTTCTATTTTCAGTCCGTCGCCGCCCTCTAGGGCGATCTGCGACAGGGCGAACCAGCCCAAGACCACGTCCCTCTCCTCCATTGTGATCCTGCCCCCGTTGTCATCCTGCCTCCCGTTGTGATCCTGCCTCCCGTTGTCATCCTGAGCCGCAGCGAAGGATCTCCTTTGACTTGCCCGGCGAGTCCAGAGTAGGGACACGGGGAAGAGATCCTTCGCTGCGGCTCAGGATGACAGGGAGCGGCTCAGGATGTCGAGGGGCGCGGGGCAGGATGGCAGGGGGGGCGGCTTAGGATGTCGACGGTTGCGGGGCAGGATGACTGGAGGGAATAGGACAGGCCGCCGGGGCGTGGCTCAGGGCGACAGGGATGGCCCGGCGGGTTGGGAGACGCGTGGGAACGCTGCGTCGAAGAGGAACCAGGTGTCCGGGTCGGTATCGACGCGGGCGATCTGGAGCGCGATTTGGAGCTCCTGCAGGGCGCGGTCGAAACGCGAGCGGTCAGCCGGCAGGTGGAAGCCGGCGTCGAGCCGCAGGTCGCCGCTGGTGATCGGACGCAGCCGGATGATATCGATGAGACGGCGGGCGTCCTTGCCGAGCGCATTGAGCGGCTGGTGCTGGGTGCGGTAGAGCGTCGCGAGCCGCGCCAGCGTGCAGAGCATGGCGCGGCCGTTCGGCAGCTTGCCGTAGAAGATCTCATCCGGATAGGTCAACGGCAGCTCGTTCTTGAGCCGCCAGACGACCATGGCGCGTTCGCCGTGACCGCGTTCGCCCGGCTGCTTGTCGGGCGCGTCGACGACATCCCAGAGCGAGACCATCGGCTCGCGCTTGGCCGTCCGCTTCTCTTCGAAGATGAGACAGAGCCCGACCGAGCGCACGAATTCCAACGCGTCCTCGACGCTGCGCACCCAGCGCTCGCGCGCGACGATGCGCTCAGTTGAGCGCGTCGAGGGCATCTTCGAAGATGTCGAGCGTGCGTTCGATGTCATCCACGTCGTGCGCCAGCGAGACATAGAACTTCTCGCCCGGATTCAGGAACAGCCCGCGCTCGATGCAGCGCAGCCCGAACTCCCGGCTCTTCGCGCGATCGCTGCGTAGGACACCGGGGTAGTCGGTGACCGTCTCGTCGGTGAAGAAGACCTGGAAGAGCGGGCCCTCGCCATTGACATCGGCCGACATACCGCGCTCGGAAAGCAGTTCGCGCAGGCCGCCTTTGATCCGTTCGGTCGTGCCGTAGAGCTTTTCGTAGGTCCCTTCGCCGCGCAGCACTTCCAGCGTCGCCAGACCGGCGACCGCTGCGATCGGATTGCCGTTCAGCGTGCCGCCCATCTGCGCGGCTGGTTTGCCGTTCCGTTTCGCCGGATCGGTGACCGACAGGATCTCGTGCGAGGAAGCGACCACCGCCAGCGGATAGCCCCCGCTGACTGCTTTGCCGAAGGTGGCGATATCCGGCACAACGCCGTAGTGCTCCTGGGCGCCGCCATAGGCCAGCCGGAAGCCGGTGACGACCTCGTCGAAGATGAGCAGGACGTTGTTGGCCCGCGTCATCTCGCGCAAGGCGGCCAGGAAGCCGGGCGCCGGTACGAGCGAGCGCTGCAACGGCTCGCAGATGACGGCCGCCAAACTCTCGGCGTTCTCCTCAACGATCTGGCGCGTCAGTTCAGCGTCGTTCCAGCGCGAGATGAGCACATCGGCTTCAACATCGTGCGGAATACCGGCCGAATCGGGGATCGGCGTCGGGTAGCTGGTCTGGCGAGTGGCATGCGCGCTCATCATGGCGTAGTCGTTGACGCCGTGGAAGCCACCCTCGAACTTCAGGATCTTCGGCTTGCCGGTGTAGGCGCGGGCGATGCGCATGGCGTGGAAGGTCGCCTCAGTGCCGGTGCTGACGAAGCGGACTTCCTCGGCACACGGGACTGCCTCGACGATGCGCGTGGCGAGTTCGATGACCTGCTCATTCAGCGTGTAGTAGGTCGAGCCACGTTCGGCCTGACGCTGCACCGCCTCGACGACGACCGGATGCGCATGACCGACAAGCAGCGGCCCTGAGCCAAGCAGGTAGTCGATATACTCGCGACCATCGACATCGTAAATCTTGCTTCCTTTGGCGTGCGAAATGACGACTGCCTGCTCATCGGGCAGCTTGAAGGCTCCGAGCGTGCCGCCCATCACCTCGTTCGCCTGCCCAACCAGTCGTTCCTGCGCGCTCGATCGAGAATCCACCCGACACTCCTCTCATACCGATCGGATGACGTCGCTCATCTCTCGCTATTCTGACAGATTTGCTCAGCGATTCGAACCGCTGAGCAGCGTCGGTTCCTCCGGCGTGCCGTTATCGGACGGGCGTGGTGGCATCGTCCAGCTCTCGATCGACTTGACGATGCGCGGAATGACGAAGGTGCGGGCGCGCAAGACGCCGGAGATGTGATTGAGCCGTTCGGTGACGAAGGTATAGAGCGCGTCGACCGACTCGGCGTACATCTGCAAGGAGATGTCGCGATCGCCGGTCGTCAGACCGACGTAGGAGACTGCGGGGAAGGCGGCGACAAGCTCCGCCACTTCCTGCACTTTACCGAGTTCGACTTCGAGAAAGACATCGGCGGTGACGGTATAGCCGAGCACGACTGGGTCGACGAGCGCGACGAGGCGTACGACGCCATCCTGCACGAGCCGGTCGATGCGGGCGCGCACCGTCCGCTCGGCGACACCGACGCGACGCGAGATTTCGGCGCTCGGAGTGCGGCTGTCGGCCTGGAGGCAGGCGATGATCGCGCGGTCGATGTCATCGATCGATCTAGCCATGGCAGCGGTCTCCTCGCCTCAGGTCGTCGGCTTTCGTCGGGTTGGGGGCATTGTAAGAGGCGAGACGGAATATGGGAAGAGGGGCGTGGCCCGACGAGCGCGACGGGGCGGTCGTTTCGTTTGCCGGGCGTATTTTGTGTCACACGGTGGTCATGCGGCAGTCACGGCGTGGCTGAACTGCCTGGCACAGGCGTTGGAGACGCAAGGCTCGCGGGGACAAACGCGAAGCGCCAGGTACCGGAGATGATTTTCCCCGGCGGTTGCGCTGGAAAGACCGGATTAAAGCGCACCCGTCGAATCGTGACCGTTACCGGTTGGTCTGGAGCGCCGGTAAGCACATACGGCAGTGTTACGAGATAGCCCGTGATGTTTGGCGTCGGGTAGGGCGTCGGCGATGGCGGTGGAGGCGAGGGAGTGCCAATGCGAGGACCTTCGGGCAGAAGATTCGTCCCGGTCTGGTTCTGTTCATTCCACCGCAGTCCCGGCGCCTCGATGTCATTCTCATGCGGAAAGATTCCTGCGATCTCTCCGCCACCCATGATCCAGAGGTTCGTCTGCGCCGGGTTAGCGGATTCAATGTGAAAATTCAGCCAAATTCGATTCCCTTGACGCGCACCTCCGGTCAAGCTGATGCGGAGGCCCGCATTCGACACCGTTTGGGGTAACGACGTGTCCACCGGCGTACTGGACACCGCCGTGGCAGGTGTAGCACGACTGGCAGCGCTGGTCGTCGGACTTGACGTGCCGCCACATGCGCTGACCAGTGCGACCGTTACGAGAACCGCTCCCGTGAGCGCGACTGCTCGACGCGGAAAGCGGCAGGATCGGTGGGCGATCGTACCCGGTTTGTTCGTCTTTCGTGGTCCGGACATAAGCCCCACTCCTTGGCACCGATGACCATAAAGACACGCCTAGATTCGGGACTCTACCATTAGTCGTGTCATCTGCGGTCATTGCCAGCCGGTTTCTTCGGCGAGAGTCAGGGTGATGGGCAGGTCCTCATCACCCGACTCTCGCCAACATGCTATCTTGAGTCTATGAGAGCGGGATCCCGACCGCCCAGTCGCCGCGAATCAGCTTACTCGAATGTGGCACAGTTACGGACAGTTGATCCACGTTTGAATTGATGCCTTCAAATCCGATAATGCTGCTCCCAGCTCCCAACTCATCGCGCTGTTGGCGCGTACCCGTAGTGGACCAAACCGCTCGGTAGTTGTTGCCTTGCCCGTCAGTCGCCGTGATGGAATCAACCCCAACACCCAGGAACATTATGTCTGCCCTTGAAATCGGCTCCATGTTCTCTACGGTGATGCGCAGCGCATCGCCGTCGTAATTTACGTCCTGAACCGCCATCGTTTCCCCGTCAATCGTCTCGGGTGCGGCGTACCACTTTCCAAACGGCTGGTGAATCACGATAGATGCAGATGAACCCGTCGTCGTAAGGAAATCCCCGACCTCCAACTGTGCGTTTTCCGCTGCCTTCGCGAGTGGTGGAAAGACTGAGACAAACGACACAGGATGGGCAGAGGTTATAATAGCCATACCGCTACTAGAGTTCGTGTTTGTCACTGGGGAGCCTACGAACTGCATCGGTTCTGACGGAGAGTACGATCCATCTTCGAAGGCGAGGCGAACGGTCGGCGTCACGGGTTTGACTTCGTGCGACAGAGCAGATGTGATCGTGTAATAGACAGCCAGGCCCGACGGTCGATTCTCTACACGGTCAACGCTCACGGTGATCCCTGCCGACACCGCTTTGCCATTAGCGAGATGCGTTCCTGTTGGTCGATTGATATCAAACAAGCGTGGGGCGAGCGTGAACTGCCACGGACCCTTTACTGTCATCGTTTGGTGGCTGCTCGGGTTGAGCTTGAGTGTGAGCGTAGTGAAGGTGATCGAGACAGGCCGAGTCGGATTCGTGACAGGCGTAAGCACAAGTTCAAACCGTTGCACAGGGTCTCCCGATTGATGAACGTGAGAAGGAGTTATTAAACCAACTGGGAGTGGGTTGATGCCGGCAAGGCGCAATTGATCTCCAACGTGGATGGGACCTAGTAGACTCTCGGCTTGAACTGGTACGAGCTGAGATGGTAGCTCTAAAGAGAAAGACAGCGTAGTCTCGCCAGCCGTGGGAACGATTGAGTCCAACGTCAACGTAATCCCATGGGCAGCCCTCGATTGCGCGACAGGAACTGGCCCAGGTGGACTGTCGAACGCCACTGCGGCATCATTAGCGCGCCCGCTAGCACCAGAGAGCATTACGAACCCAAGAACACCGAGCGCCATGACAATACCTAGAGCCCAACGACCGCGACTTGGAGCATGAAATTTGATGTTGAACCGCTTCATCGTCACTCTCCGTTCAAACTCGTCGTATCTAGCTAATATCCCCCGTAAGATGGGTTCCAATTCCACGTGCCGTCGTCGAATAGATATCCGACGACCCCACCCATTTCGAGCGGCGGGGTTCCACCGCATGTCTGGACGTCCGGTGAATTCACGAACTTGTCCAAGAATTCAACATAGTCATTAGGGGATCCAGAAATCCATGGTATGTTGCCATTGTAGTACAAGACGGGATATTGTGTTCCGCTTCCAGATGAGATATTTACTTGTTGACTGTTGAGAATCGCCGTGTTTCCCTGTGCGATTGCACGGTTGCAGTTTAAGACTCCATTATTAGTTACAGTAACGGCAGCTTGAGAGTATACAGCATACACGCTTCCTGAGGCAAACGTCCAAGAAACCGATTGTGACTCGTTAAAGTATGTACCCACGTTGTCATGGAGGTTTGTGAACGTTTGTGAAGTGTTGATCGTTGCATCGGCGGGTTGAATGAGCAACAAAATGGTTAACACAGCGAGCGCGGCCGAGTATTGCCAGGCTGTTTTCTTCATGTCTTCCTCTTTTCAATTCGGTCTTGGCGCTCAATCAGATCCCGGCAGGCGTGTACGTGGTTTGGCTCGAACAGCCGCCTACATCGATTCCCTCGTATCTTGAGCGTAATGGATAGGTTGAGGGTTGTCGCTAGAGTTTTCCCTAAGTTGTTTAACTCGCGAGGGCGGAGATGACCGGTCATCATCACGATATTGAGAGAAACTTGGGGCGTAGCCCAGCCGCTATGGGCGGATGTGCGGTTCACTGGGATCAAGGGTATCCGGCGCTTCCGGCACGATCAATCCGAGCCGATAGGCGTGTTGCACCGCTTCAGTTCGTGAGCGTGCGTTGAGCTTACTCAACAGGTTACTCACGTGGAACTCAATCGCCTTGATCGACACCGCGAGTTCAGCCGCGATCTCGCCGTTCCGCCGGCCACGTGCAACGAGCCGCAGCACTTCGTATTCCCGTTTCGTCAGATCGACGGAAGCTCTGGCCGCTCCAAGTTCGGCTTCGTGCGGCGTTGACAGAGAGGTCTCTCCTGCCGCTATCGCGCGAATGATCCGCAGCACTTCCGAGGGTGCGGCGCTCTTCCGCACCACGGCCTGTACGCCAAGCTGCCGCAGTGTCGGTAAATACCCGGTCGCGTCATAGCCGGTAAGCACGATGATCGCGGTATGCGGAAACCCAGTGGAGACCTGATAGGCAACATCTATTCCACTCATGTCGGGAAGCCGAAGATCGAGGAGCAGCACCTGTGGTTGGTGCTCGGCGACGAGACGAAGCCCGGCTTGCCCGTTGTCGGCCGCACCGACAATTTCAAGCCCACGAGCAGCTTCGACCGACGTACGAAGACCCTCCCGCAAGAGTGGGTGATCATCAACGATTGCTACTCGAATCGGTTGCGCCGGACAAGAATCGGACAACGGACTATACTCCCATGATCTGAATTCCCAGACAAAGCCCATGTGGCTGACGCGGCATCAGATCGATCGTCCCGTTCCACGGCTTAAGCCGCTCTCGCATGCCAAGCAGGCCGATCCCTGATGAATGAAGCACCGCCGCAGAATCGTCTATGCCCCACCCATCATCCCGGACAAGCAGGAGGAGACGCCCTGGTTCTCGGTGCAAACGGACAAGAACCGTGTGTGCATCCGCATGCTTGACGCAGTTATTGAGTGCTTCCTGAACAACACGATAGAGCGCGGTCTCGAGATCGGGATCGAGCCTGGCGCACCGGTCTCGTGGGCGTTCATCAATCTCAAGATGCACCTCAAGATCTCTCTGCGCTCGTGCGTGCGTCACGAGCCATTCCAGCCCAGCGATCAGCCCCAAGTCATCCAGCACGGACGGTCGCAAGCCGGTGCAGAGCGCGCGCAATGATTCGGAAATATCGTCGGCCATCTCCGTTAAGCGGACGAGGTCGTTCTGTTCATACGACTCTCCGGCGGTCCTCAACTCTCGCGCGAGGAGAATGCTCCGCTGCAGCGCGTCGTCATGGAGGTCGAGGGCGAGGTGACGGCGCTCCTCTTCCTGAATCTGTATGAGCCTCGCGCTCAACGTCATGAGCTCCGCCCCTCGTTCCGTGAGGCACGCCACCTGTCCCTCAAGCTGCCGCACGAGCAAGGCGTTCTGCAGCGCCGCGGCAATCAGCGGGGCGAGCGTCTCGATGAGTTCCAGGTCTTCGGGCGTATGCTCCAGATCATGTCGCTTCGCTCCCATCACGAATTGCCCGACCGGCTTGCCATTAATGACCAACGGCGTGACCTTCGCATGTGCGTCGAGCAAGATTGGCTGGTGTGTGCTGGCGTCGATCACGTTGCGACCGTTCCAGTCGAAACCCAAGGCTTCGGCACCGGTCTCGAGTCGGATGCATGCCCAGGTCAAGTCGAGGATCGCCCCGACGCGGCGGAGAATATGGCCGGCGATTTTGTCAAGATCGGTGAGGCGAACGGTTTCGGCACTCAGTTCGTGGAGCACCGCGCGGTAGTCGTAGACGTCATGAAAGATTCGTCGTTCGAGGGCACGCCGCAGCTCGCGCTGAAGTGGCCAGAAACCACCCGCGACGACCGTCACGAGGACGGCTGCGGTGTTTAGATCTACGATCTGTGCTCTCGATTGCTCCGCTTCCCAACGCGCGACCCACACAAACCCGGCGCTTACAATGCCAATGATCGTCACCCAAATCACCAACGCAACCGAAGCGCGTCGCATTAACCGGGTGATGCCCGGGAACTGATGGCTGACGACTGCGGCTCCCAGGCTGGCTGGTAAGAGAACCAGGCTGAAGACTGCCAAGTCTGGCCGCACGATCGCTCGATCTCCCAGCGCATCTGGAATCAATACGAGCAAACAAAACGGGAGCAACCCTGCCGTGGCGCCGAACGCGACAAGTCCGAGTGCCCGCTTGGCGGCTCGCTGTGCTGGTGTGGCACGAAACACGGACCAGGCAGCGAGGAACGCCGCGCCGCCCAGCTCAAGCGCGAGGACAAGGAAGAAGACGGTCTGCAGGATGGCGTAACCGCCCGCGTCGATAACCATGATCCCGAGATAGCCCGCCGCCACTCCGAGGGAGATCCCGAGCGCGCTTCCCAGTATCCGCCGCGCCCAGGGTGCGTGCATCCGGTTGATGGGAAAGACGAGAAAGAAGGCCAACGTGCTCGCCGCGAACGCAAGCAGCGCGATGAATTCGGTGATCTTTGCCCACTCAGCACCTGATGGTGTCGCCCTCGCGGCGAGCAGGGCCGCCGCCGCGCCCAGTGTCATGGCCCATGTTGTCCCAGCCACGACGAGATCCGCTCTCAAGATCCCGACGATATTGCCGATCACCACGAAGATTGTCGCCAGTGCCAGGAAGCTCCAGCGACGTTCCCGTTCCACCGCATGCACGGAATCAACCGCGGCATCAACGTATTGTTCCGCGGGCGCCTGTTGCTAGATCGCCTGTCCGAGAATGGGCACGTGCTCGTTGGCAACCAAGCTGAAGCGACCAAGTGTCAACAGGAGCACCATACCGAAGACGACGATGATCCAGCGGGCAAGAGTCAAATGATGCCTAAGGGACGCAGCCATCGAAAGTCCTCCCCGAGTAGTTCAGGCGTAGTTGCCGAGACTAGCATGCACAGCTGCGCGAGAGTGTCTCTGCCAAGCTAGCAACAAGAACGGCGAGCAGTTCACATACGTTGCGTTGGTACATTGATGCAATCACCGGAGCAACGTAGGTTTCGCCCGGATCGCGAATCAGCTCACGCATGGCGATTTTAGAGGTCGCCTTCATATTCCTAGTCTAACGTCTCTGTCTATTCATGCGCATACGACGTTCTAGTGGATAAAGAAGAAGAGGATCGAGCACGCGAGCAGCCCGCCCATCGTCAGGTTGAAGATGCGCGCGGCTCGTTCGCTCTGGAACGCGCGTTGCAACCCAGCTCCGGCGATCAGCCAGAGCGAGCAGCCCGGCACCGACGCGAGCATGAAGAGGGAGGCGAACAAGAGCGATCGAGCAACGGCACTGCCGCTCACGGCCGGGAAGTAGGTGGCGACGGCGCTGGTACACATGAGCCAGGACTTCGGATTGACCCATTGAAACGCGGCCATGTGCCAGAAGCCAACTCGCGCCCCACGAGCCACTGATGTCTTCCCGTGGGCGCTGGCAATCTTCCACGCCAACCAGAGCAAGAAGCCGATACCACACCATTTGGAAATCTGTATAATACGCGCGTTTTCGAGGTCGACTTCCCCAAGCCCAAAGCCAACGAGGAAGAGCATCAGTCCGACACCAACGACCTGCCCGAGCAGCGCAGGCAATCCGCGGAACACACCCTCGGCCGCACCGCTCGATGTCAGAATCAGATTACTTGGTCCGGGAGTCGAACTCATGACGATGGCGAAGAGGATGAACGCGATTGTTTGTCCGAGCGTCATAGTGGAAACTCCGAATCGTCACCCGCGGATGGGAGTCGAGCATCATGTCGCGCAATCCTAGGTTGTCGAGCGGTGTTGGTCTTGAACGATCGTGCGCGGAGATGAGGAGTGACTGGCTGCGGAGTCGTGGGCCGGAGAGCGGTGTTGAGTTCCTGGAAGCCTGGTTTCAGGGGCGTGCCTATCGCAAGCACCGTCATGACACCTACGCGATCTGCCAGACGACCCGTGGTGTGCAGGCGTTCGAGTATCGGGGCAGTCACGAGGTCAGTCTGCCCGGTCAGATCGTGGTGCTGCATCCGGATGAGGTACATGATGGCTATGCAGCGACCGAGGCAGGCTTTGGCTACCGCCAACTCTATATCGATCCGGCGTTGATCTTCGATGCAGCCCGCACACTGCGTCGGAGCCCCGGACCGCTGCCCTTTGTGCTCCGGCCGGTGCTATCAAGCGATATCCTGGCTGATGCGATCGATAGTGCCTTCAGTGGAAATCGGGAGCCGCTCGCTATCGATAGCCTCGTGCTGCAAGTGGCCGCTGGCTTGCTGCGGGCGGACCCTTCAGTCCGTGATCTCGCTGACCCGAACCGGTTCGATATGGCGGCGCTCCGAGGTGCACGCGCTTTTCTTGACGCGGAAAAGAACCGGGTCGTGCGTTCTGCCGAACTGGAAGCGATCACCGGGCTCAGCCGCTATGAACTGGCGCGCCAGTTTCGTCTGGTCTACGGCACGAGTCCATACCGTTTCCTGCTGATGCGGCGGCTTGACGAGGCGCGGGAGCAGATCGTGCGGAATCGAGCGTTGGGGGATGTGGCGTTTGACGCCGGCTTCGCAGATCAGGCGCACTTCTCACGTACGTTCAAAGCGGCGTTCGGTCTCACGCCGGCCCGCTATCGCACGTTGCGCGAACCTACTGCAACAGGTATTCGGTGATGTCCGGGGTTAAGCGCCCTCGCTCCCGCGACTGCGGAGGAGACGGAACTCGCGAAAATCACTTCGGGCGAAGTAGAGAAGCGCGCCGGTGACGCCGTCTTCGACGATCGGCAGGTAGTAGCCGTTCGGCAGCGTGGCGGCGATCGAGATCCCGGCCAGCGCCAGGCCGACGTACCAGGCATTGTGCACCTGACGCAGGATCATCAGCCCGACAACGAGATGCAAGGCGGCCAGTACCAGATCGAGCGTCATGGCGCTTTCGTGGCCTCCGCCATAGCGGAAGAAGGCGAGGATGGCCCACATGCCCGAACCGACGATGAAGCCGGTTCCGGCGATCAGGATCTTGCCGGAGAGCGTCGCTGTTTCTGCCGGATCGATCTCGTAGTCATTCGCGTGCACGTCGTTACTCCCGCATTTCCCTCATCGTCGGCCAACAATCGCCTGAATTGTACCGGATCGAGGCATGAGGCGATGGTCCGTACCCCGATGTCGATGTCGCCTTGTGCTCACCCCGAAGATACATGCTCGGGCGCGCAGATGTTCATCGGTGTGCCTTCGTCGGTTAGAATGGCAACCCTGACCAGGACGATGTGTATGGAGGAGTAGACCGACGCATGGATATGAGTGAGATCAAGGCGAATGTCTGTGCTGAGATCGACCGGAGAGCCGGACGATTGATCGAGATCGGCGAGCGGATCTTCCGCGATCCTGAGCTGGGCTTCAAGGAGTTTCGCACCGCGTCGATCGTCGAAGAGGTGATGGACAGCCTGATGCTGAACAGCCGCAGCGGGCTTGGCATCACCGGCATCAAGGCGGTGGTTGAAGGCGGCCAGCCGGGGCCGACCGTGGCGGTTATCGGCGAGCTCGATTCGGTGCTCGTTCCCGGTCACGAGTTCTGCAATCCGGAGACGGGTGCCGCGCACTGCTGTGGACATAACGCGCAGATTTCGACGATGCTTGGTGTCGCCATGGGGATTCTAAATTCGGACGTTCTGCCGGAACTGGCCGGCCGCATCGCGTTCTTTGCGGTGCCGGCCGAAGAGTATGTCGAGATCGACTATCGCAACGAATTGCGACGCGCCGGGAAGATCGAGTTCCTCGGCGGTAAGGGCGAGCTGATCAAGCTCGGTGAGTTCGACGACGTCGACATGGCGATGATGGTACATGCCTCCAGCAGCCAGCGCTCGAACGCGGTCGCCAGCATCTCGACCTCCAGCAACGGCTTTGTCGGCAAGCAGGCGCGCTTCGTCGGCAAGGCGGCTCATGCCGGCGGCGCGCCCGATCGCGGCATCAATGCGCTCTACGCCGCCGAGATCGCGCTCGCCTCGATCAATGCTCAGCGCGAGACGTTCCGCGACGAAGACGCGATTCGCGTGCATCCGATCCTGACGCGTGCCGGTGACCTGGTGAACGTCATTCCAAGCGATGTACGCTTCGAAACGTACGTGCGCGGCAAGACGACCGAGGCGATCGAATTGGCGTCGCTCAAGGTCGATCGGGCGTTGCGGGCTGGAGCTGTCGCGCTCGGTGCCGAGGTTCAGATCGAGACGCTGCCCGGCTACATGCCGCTCGTCAACAACGAGGCGATGGCTGAGCGGTTCAAGGCGAACTACCTCACGATGTACGACGAATCGGATTGGGAAAATACCGGCCATGGCGCCGGTTCGACGGACATGGGCGATATCGCGCATATCATGCCGGCCATTCATCCCTACGTCGGCGGCTTCTCCGGTGCCGGGCACGGCGATGACTGGAAGATCGAGGACCAGTATCTCGCCTACATCTTGCCGGCCAAACTGATGGCGATGACGGTCATCGACCTTCTCTCCAACGGCGCATCCCTCGCCAAAGAGATCCTGGACCGCGACAAGCCCCGCATGACCAAGGACGAATACCTCGCCTTCATGCGTCGCGTCGCCCGCGAAGAGCAGTTCGACGGGGCGATGGTGGGGATGGCGTAGCGACCTATTCCGGCGAACATCCGCGCTCAGCCGCCGGGCTGAGAAGACGAAACCCACTGAAGGGGTTGAGAGAGCGGAGGTAAACCCAGTTCCTTTAGTGGGCTTCGTCTAGAGAGCCCGGGATTAGAAATCCCGGGCGGACGGAGCCCGGCGATATCGTCCGCCGACGCGCCAACATCGTCCCCTCGTCGAACTACCCATCCATGTTCGTTCCCCCATCCCTCCTGTCATAACACCCCCCCCCCTTAATCTATGACCGCTTGACAAGCGATTTTCCGGCGGCTAGCATTGAAATGTACTGAGTGTATGCAACTGAATATATTCCTGATGGAGGTGGGATGGATACCAGGCACGTCGTTGTCGCTCGGGTGCGGGATTTCCCGGCGAATACGCGACGGTTGGTTGAGGTCGACGGGCAGGAAATCGGCGTCTTCAACGTGAAGGGCGAGTACTACGCGTTGCGCAGTAGCTGCCCCCATCAGGGCGCGCCGCTCTGTCGCGGCCGGGTGCTGGGGACCAATGTCTCCACGAAGCCGTATCAGATGGAGTACGCCCACGAAGGCGAGATTATCAAGTGCCCCTGGCACGGTTGGGAGTTCGAGATTTCATCCGGGCGCTCGATCTTCAATCCCCATAAGGTGCGGGTGCGAACCTACGACGTCACGGTCGAGCCGCCGGAAGAAGAGGAGGAAGATCCATCGATCCCGATGTATCCGGTAACGATTGAAGCGGGGCAGGTCGTTGTCCATGTCCCGGTTCAACAGCGCTAAGTCCGAGGTATCTGGAGCACACCTGTTCGATCGACGCTGATGGCAGGCAAGGCGCTTCGTTCAGCGGTACCCGACGAAGGGAATGCGAGCGATGACAGCGAAGCAAGGCGAACTCTTTATCGACTGCGACATTCACCAACGGATCAAGAGCCCCAAAGACTTCTACCCCTATCTCCCGCGTGTCTATCGCGAGGATATCGATCAGTTCGGTCTGCGGCTGACCACGACCGGCGGCGGCGGTTACCTCAATGGCGGC
This sequence comes from uncultured Thermomicrobiales bacterium, assembly GCA_937891245.1. Taxonomy (GTDB): domain Bacteria; phylum Chloroflexota; class Chloroflexia; order Thermomicrobiales; family Thermomicrobiaceae; genus CALAGB01. The sequence goes on from CALAGB010000120.1 coordinate 13,828, forward strand.
GCCGGTGGCTATCGCGCCGATTCGTATCCGGATGACGGCACGATCGCCGGCTCTGAATTCGATCTGCTGAAGGAACAACTGCTCGATAGCTACAACATCGAGTACGGCATCCTCGGCGGGCAGGATGTCTCGCCCGTCTCGACGTTGCCGGATGCCGATTACGCGGCGGCGGTAGCCGCGGCCTACAACGACTGGATGATCGAGCACTGGATCGAACGCGATGATCGCCTGAAGGGCCTGGCGGTTATCGCTCTCCAGAACCCGAAGAAGGCGGCGGACGAAATCCGCCGGAGCGGCAAGCATCCCGGCATCGTCGGTGCGCTGGTGCAGAATGGCGCACGCTTCCCCTATGGACAGCGCTACTACGATCCGATTTTTGAAGCGCTGGCGGAGATGAATCTCCCATTCTGCATTCACATCGGCGGCGAAGGCTCCGGCGTCAACGGCCAGCCGACGCCGGCCGGTTACCCGTCCTACTACATCGAAAACCGCCAGTCGCGGGCGATGGGCTGCCAGGCGCATATCGCCAGCATGATCTTCGAGGGACTCTTCGATCGCTATCCGAACCTGCAGGTCGTCTTCATCGAGGGCGGCTTTATCTGGCTGCCGACCTTCCTCTGGCGTCTCGATTCCGATTGGAAGGCGCTGCGGAACCAGACGCCCTGGGTGCAGAAGCCACCGAGCGACTACGTCTTCGATCACATCCGCTTTACCTCGCAGCCGATGGAGCAGCCGGAACCGCAGCGGCGACTGCTCTCTGTCTTCGAGTGGGCCAAGGCCGAGAAGACGCTGATGTTCGCGACCGACTACCCGCACTGGGACTTCGACTCACCGGAACTGTCGTTGCCGGCGCTGCCCGATGCGATGCGCAAGCGCATCATGCTTGAAAACGCCCGTGAGTTCTTCAAGTTGCCTGCGCGTCAACTGGCCGACGCCGTCGCCGACTGACGAACGGATGGTGTCCGGCGCGTCATCACGTTCACCAGGTGTGGCGCGCCAGGAGCCGAATGGCTGAGGGTGCATGGCTTCAACCACAACGCGCACGCCAACCACATTGGCTCGGAAAGCCGATACCGCGTATGAGGAATTGAAACGGAATATCGTCACGCTTCAGATTCAGCCGGGCGAACCGCTCACGGTCCCGCAGTTGATGGAGCGTTTTCAGATGGGGCGCACCCCATTGCGTGAGGCGATCCAGCGGTTGGTGCGCGAGCGGCTGGCGATTGAGATCCCGCGTCGCGGGTGTTATGTGACTGAACTCTCCGTCTTGCGGCTGAACGAGATGATCATGGCGCGCGAGGTAATCGAACCGGCTAACGCCCGGCTCGCCGCACGTTGGGTAACGACCAATGAGATCGCGCATCTGCGTACGGTCATCGACGATGGTGCCGAGCTGGTGCTCGATGACCTCGAGGCCGGGCTCTATATCGATCTGGAGTTTCATCGCGATCTAGCGCTGACCAGCCGCAACCGGTACCTGGCGGAGGCTGTGAACGAAATCAACACGGCGATGTTGCGCTACTGGTACATCTCGATGCGGGCCTTCGATCGCGATCTCCCCCAGATTTTCAGGAATCATCACCGGATCGTGGACCTGCTGGAGCTCCATGACGGTCTGGCCGTCGAGGAGGCGATGCGTCAGCACATCGATGTCTTTCGCCAGCGAATACAGCAGTCGATTGGGACGGATGCGGAGTTCACGCTCGGTTGAGCCCGTGTTCCGGCAGAAGGGGGTTGAATATGACACAGGGGTTGCGTGTTGCCGTCGCACAGATGAATAGTCGAGCGGATAAGGCGGCCAATCTGCGTCGCGCCGAAGCATTGATCGATGAGGCGGCCGCCCAGGGCGCACGGCTTGTCGCCTTTCCGGAGTGCGTCGACTATCTTGGAACGAGCCCCGTCGGTGAGCCGATTCCCGGGCCGTTCGTTGATCGCTTCGCGGCGAAGGCGCGTGAGCACGGCATCTATGTCCATGCCGGGTCGGTGCATGAGCAGTCCGACGTCGACGGCAAGTTCTACAACACGACGGCGCTCTTTGACCCGAACGGCGAGATGATCGCGAAATACCGCAAGATTCACCTCTTTGATATCGATCTCACCGGCCATGTCAGCGCCAACGAATCGGCCACGATCCTGCCGGGCAACGAGATCGTAACGGCAGAAATCGATGGCCACACGGTTGGACTCGCGATCTGCTACGACCTGCGCTTCCCGGAACTCTTCCGGCTGCTGGCAGTGGCGGGGGCCGAGATGCTCTTCTTGCCGGCCGCCTTCACGATGTTCACCGGCAAAGATCACTGGCACGTCCTGCTGCGCGCCCGCGCGATCGAAAACCAGTGCTACGTCCTGGCACCGGCGCAGATCGGGCCGCACGAGCCGGAGGGCCAGTGCTATGGTCACGCGTTGATTGTCGATCCGTGGGGCGTGGTGCTCGGGGAAGCACCGAACCGCGAAGGGCTTGTCTTTGCCGATCTCGATTTCGACGCGTTGCAAGGGATTCGTACGCAGCTGCCGTCGCTTATGAACCGCCGGCCGAGCGCCTATGAGCCGCAACCAGTCGGCGTCTAATATCGGAATCAGTGTTGATTCACACGTCGGTCAACCCGGTGTGCGGGGCCTGTAGGACACAGGAGGAGGAGAACGATGACCGCGTCAGAGCCTTTGTCCCCATTGCCTCAAGAGATCGATCCGCGTCGCTTCGCGATGAGCCGTCGGAGTGTCTTGCGCCTCGGCATCGCCGCCGTCGCCGCGACCTCGGCCGCCTCGTTGCTGGCGGCCTGCGGGAGCAGCGATAAAGACACGGCAACCTCGGCATCGACCTCGTCGAGCGGGAGCTCGAGTGGTGGTGCTTCGACAGCCGCGGCGAGTGCCTCCAGCGGTTCCGGTTCGGCGAGCGGAACGCCGAGCGGGAGCGGCTCGAGCACGCAAGCGCCGGCCAATGTGGTGACGGGCGGCGAGCTGAAATGGGCGCTCTCGTCCGATCCGCCCAATCTCGATCCCCATATCGATACGGGCACGGCCGCGCGTGCCGTCAAGATCTGCATCTACAACGGACTCATGCGTTACTGGACGAACGGTGAGGCCTCGCCCGACCTGGCGACCAAATTCGATACGTCGCCTGATGGCCTGACCTATACCTTCACGTTGGTCGATACGACGTTCCACGATGGAACGCCGTTCACCTCGGAAGATGTCAAGGCGTCCATCGATCGGATTCTCGACGAATCGGTCGGTGCGACCGAGTTCGATCAGCTGAAACCGATTACCGACGTCGATGCGTCCGATCCGCGGACGGCCGTTCTCAAGCTCTCGGCGCCGGCCGCCGGTTTAATCTCGAACCTGGCGTTGCCGGAAAGCGCCATTGTCTCGAAGAAGTTCCTCGAGGGCGGCGGCGATCCGAATAAGACGATGATGGGCACCGGCCCGTTCAAGTTCGTCTCGCGTGAGCCGGGTGTCAACGTCGTCGTCGAGAAGAATGACAAGTTCTTCCGCGAAGGCAAGCCGTACCTCGACAAGATCACCTTCTTGCCGTACCAGAACGAGGACACGCGTGTCGCGGCGCTCAAGAGCGGTGACGTCGATATCGCCGAGTACATTCCGTGGAAAGACATGGACTCGATCGACAAGAGCAACGACCTGAACTTGATCACTACCAAGGGCTCGTCGTTCATGTACCTGATCTACAACGTGAAACAGAAGCCGTTCGATGATGCTAAGGTGCGCCACGCGCTCGGCTTCGCGTTCGATCGCCAGTCGATCGTCGATGCGGCCTTCTTCGGTCGCGGTGAAATCATCACCGGCGGTCTCATCACCGAAGATTCGTGGGCCTATGACTCCGGCCTCAAGGACTACTACAGCTACGATCCGGACAAGGCAAAGCAGCTGCTGAGCGACGCCGGGCAGGATCCGAAGTCGATGTCGCTGACACTGATGTCGACCGGCCAGTACGGTATGCACCAGTCGACCGGCGAGGTCTGCCAGAAGAATCTGCAGGATCTCGGGATCGACTGCAAGCTCGATCTCTTCGACTGGGCGACGGAAGTGAAGAAGCACACGGAAGGTGACTACCAGTTCCGTGTGCAGGGCACCTCGCCCGACTTCCCGGACCCGGACTACCTCACGACGTTCCTCTATAGCACGGCGGTTAGCCAGGGGCGCGATAGTTTCGCGGACCAGCAGATCGACCAGTGGCTTGATCAGGCGCGTCAGGAGACCGACCAGGACAAGCGGAAGGCGCTCTACAACCAGATCGAAGACCGCGCGGCAGAGCTCGCCCCCTACACACTCCTCTGCTGGCGCGATGACGGTTATGGCGCCCGTAAAGTGGTTCAGGGTTTCGAAGTCTTGCCTCGTATGAACGTCTTCCTCTCGCCGAATACGCTCGAACAGGTCTGGCTCAAGAAGTCATAGGTGTCACTCCCGGTGAGGCTGGGTTGGCCCAGCCTCACCTCCCGACCTGGTTAGGAGAGTTTCGTGGGCGCTTATATCGTTCGGCGGCTCATACAATCCGCGGTCCTCGTCTTTCTCGTTGCGAGCTTCATGGCGATCTTCATCCAGCTCTTGCCGGGCGATCCGGCTTACACGATCCTGGGTGATAAGGCGAGCCCCGAACGAGCTGCGGCAGTGCGCAAACAACTCGGGCTGGATCGGCCAATCTACGTGCAGTATGTCGACTGGATCGGCAGCGTCGCGCACGGCGATTTTGGCGATTCGCTGATTAGCGATCGCCCGATCCTCAACGACCTCGCCCGACGCCTGCCGCGTACCATTGAACTGATCATCGCCTCAATGATTCTCGCCATTCTGGTCGGAATCCCGCTGGGAGTCATTGCTGCCAATTACCGAAACCAGATGCCGGATATTCTTGTGTCGATCATTTCGTTACTCGGAGTGTCGACACCGGTCTTCGTCTCGGGCACGCTCTTACTCCTCGTCTTCGGCGTGCGCTGGCATATTCTGCCGGCCACCGGCTATGTCTCGTTCACCGATAGTCCATGGGGTCACATCGAACACCTCTTGATGCCGGCGGTGACGCTGGCGTTGTTGGAGGCCGCCGTGATCCTGCGTATGACGCGCTCGTCGCTGCTGGAGGTGCTGAGCGAGGATTACGTGCGCACTGCCAGGGCGAAAGGACTCGGCCAGCGGATCGTGCTTTACCACCACGCACTGCGCAACGCATTGATCCCGGTCGTGACGATCATCGGTATTCAGGCCGGCACGATGCTCGGCGGGACCGTGATCGTCGAATACATCTTTAACTGGCCAGGCGTCAGCACCTACCTGCTGGCGGCGATCAACCAGCGAGATTACCCGGTTATTCAGGCGATTATTCTCATCATTGCGACCCTCTTCGTGCTGCTGAACCTGGTCACCGACCTGGTGTATGCGGCGATAGATCCGAGGATTAAATATGGATAAATCCGCGGTTCGAGGAACAACACACACGGCCGATTCCGTCAGCGAGCTGGCTGGATCGATGGGTCAAACGCAGGGGGCCGTGCGACGTTCCATCTCCACCTGGGGTCGGATTCGGAGCAACCCGCGGGTGGTGGTGCCGGGGATTATCCTGATACTGATCGTCCTGATGGCGATCGTGGCGCCCTGGATTCTGCCGCACGATCCCTATGACATGAATACACGCGACCGGCTCGCCGGACCTTCGACGACCTACCTCCTGGGAACCGACGAATACGGGCGTGATTTGCTTTCGCGCGTGATCCTCGGCAGCCGCACCTCGCTCGTCATCTCCGTCTCGTCGGTCGCGCTGGCGACGGTCTTCGGGCTGATCCTCGGGGTGTTCGGTGGCTATCTGGGCGGTGTCTGGGAATTGATCTCGATGCGCCTGGTCGATGCGTTACTGACGATCCCACCGATCCTGCTCGCGATCACCGTCGTCGCCTTCCTCGGGCCGGGGATCGGCAATCTGATCGGGGTAATCGCGCTTCTCTACATGACGATCTTCGCGCGTATCAGTTACGGCGCGACGTTACAGGTAAAGAATCGCGAGTTTGTCGAGGCGGAACGAGTGCTCGGCGCGGGGACGCTGCGCATTCTCTGGCGGTCGATCCTACCGAATATCCTGGCGCCGATCTTCGTGCAGATGTCGCTGAGCCTCGGCTTCGCCATCCTACTCGAATCGGGTCTCAGCTTCCTGGGACTCGGTACGCCGCCACCGAAGCCGTCGTGGGGCAACATGATCGGCGCCGGACGGGGGTACATGGATCAGGACGCCTGGTACGTGCTCTGGCCGGCGATCGTCATCTCGATCACCATCCTCTGCTGCAACGTGCTCGGTGACGGCCTGCGCGATTCGCTCGACCCGCGCCTGAAACGGTAGAGCAGATGATTGACCGTCTATCCATCGCTAGAGCGGTCACTCTCCCTGTCATCCTGAGCTTCAGCGAAGGATGACAGAGGGTGGCGGCCTGTTCCGAACCAAGTGGTAATTGTGGGAGTGGTTTGAAGAAAGGGTAAAACGTGGCGACGATAGCACATATGAATTGGGTCGATTTCGATGGGTTTCGGAAGGAAACCGACCTGGCGTTAATCCCGTTCGGCGCGGTCGAGGTCTACGGTCCGCATCTGCCGATGGGTGCCGACGGCTTCGCGACGACGGCGCTGGCGGAACGGGTCGCCGAGCAAGTGCCGGCTTTCGTGGCGCCGCTCATCCCGATCGGTTTCTCGGCGTCCTTGATGGAGTTTCCCGGCACGCTGTCGGTACGGCCGGAGTCGCTGATCGCCTATACGCGCGATGTCTGCGAGAGCCTGATCGGCTGGGGGTGTCGTCGCATCCTCTTTGTGAACGGTCACGCGGGGAACGTCGCGTATCTGAACGAGTTGGGCCGCCAGCTGGAGGCAGAGCAGGGCGTGCGCTGCGCGCAGATCGATTGGTGGCGCTTCATTCAGCCGCTGGTCGAGGACATCACCGAGAGCGACCTCCTGCCGCATGGGCACGCCTCGGAGTTCGGTACGAGCGTGATGCTGCATCTGGTGCCCGACTCGGTCAAGATGGAGCGGGCAACGCGCACCGTGCCGGCCGTCGAGAACCGCTACCCAACGTTTCTCCGCTCTGGCAGCTACAAGGCACAGTCGACCAATGGGCTGCTCGGCGACGCGACCAAGGGCAATGCCGAGAAGGGCGCCGAGACGATGCGCCGCGCCGTCGAGTTGACGGTCGAGTTCATCAAGAGTCCGGAATTCGCGGTGGATTGACGTTTTCTCGCGCAGAGGCGCAGAGAGCGCAGAGTTCTTAACCGATCATTCTCTGCGTCCTCTGCGCCTTCGCGAGCGTCATTGGTTTGGGTGGTTCAGAGGGGGAAGCAATGCCGGTGCGGATCGGTATCGACACAGGCGGCACGTTTACGGATGTCTGTCTTATCGACGACGACGGCGAACTGGCGGTCTACAAGCTCTCGTCGACGTCCGGTGATCCGAGCGAGGCGATCGCCGGTGGATTGACGGCGATCCTGGAGCAGGAGCAGGAGGAAGCGGCTGACGTGCGCTATCTGGGGCACGGCACGACGGTCGCAACCAACGCGCTGCTGGAAGGCCGTGGCGCCGCCACCGGAGTCATTACGACGCAGGGTTTTCGCGATCTGCTCGAGCTTGGACGGCAGATGCGACCCGATCTGTATGACTTGCAGGTCGATAAGCCGGTGCCGCTGGTCCGGCGTTTGCATCGTTTCGAGGTCGCCGAACGCGTGTTGGCGACCGGCGCTGTGCACGTGGCGCTCGATGAGAATGCGGTACGTGAAGCGGTGCGTGCTCTCAAGGCGGATGGGGTTGAGTCAATCTCGGTCTGCTTTCTCTATAGCTACCTGATGCCCGGTCACGAGGATACCGTGGCGGCGATCGTGGTCGAGGAATTTCCCGAAGCGTATCTCAGCCTGTCGCACGACGTGCTGGCTGAGTTCCGTGAATACGAGCGGCTGTCGACAACGGTCGTCAACAGCTATGTCGGGCCGCTGATGAGTCGCTATATCCGTCGGTTGCGTGGGCGGGTCGCGGACGCCGGTGTCCCGGCCTCGCCATATATCACACAGTCGAATGGCGGCATCATCTCGCTCGAAGTCGCCGGGGAGGCACCGGTGCGCACGGTGCTCTCCGGCCCGGCGGCCGGCGTTGTGGGCGCGCAGATGGTCGCGCGGCTCGCCGGGTTCCCGAACGTCATCACCTTCGATATGGGGGGCACCAGCACCGATGTCGCGCTGGTGACCGAGGGTGAATGCAGTGCCAAGATGCAACAGGAAGTCGCCGGGTATCCGATCCGCACGCCGATGCTCGATATCAACACGGTCGGCGCCGGAGGCGGTTCGATCGCCTGGATCGATAGTGGCGGGCATATGAAGGTTGGTCCGCAAAGCGCCGGCGCCGAGCCGGGACCGGCCTGCTACGGCCGGGGCGGTACCGAAGCAACCGTCACCGACGCCAACGTCGCGCTCGGTATTTTGAGCCGCGAGGCGCTGCTCGGCGGGCGAATGCCGATCGACGCGGCGCAGGCCGACGCGGCCGTCGCGCGGCTGGCCGGTCAGCTGAATCTGGAATCGGAAGAAGTCGCGCAGGGGATTATCGCGCTGGCGACGGTCAACATGGCTAAGGCGATCCGTGTCATCTCGGTCGAACGAGGCTATGATCCGCGTGATTATGCCTTGATCGCCTTTGGCGGTGCCGGGCCGCTGCATGCTGCGCGCCTGGCGCGTGAACTCGATATCCCACGGGTTCTGGTGCCGACGATTCCCGGTATCCTGTGCGCGTACGGGCTCCTGGTCGCCGATTTACGCACCGATTTCTCGCGCACGGTCGTGGTTCCGGCTGAAGTCGACAGCCTCGATATCGTCAACGATGGCTTCGCCGAATTGCAAGCGGCGGCTGACGAGTGGTTCGCGCGTGAGGGTGCGGAAGAGGGCGATCGCCAGTTGCGCCGGATCATCGATATGCGCTATGCCGGCCAGAACTATGAATTGCCGGTCGAGCTGCCGGAACGTCCGCTCACCCCGGATGATCTCTCCGGCGTGCTGACCGCCTTCCACGCGGCGCACGATCAAGCGTATGGCTACGCCTCAGCCGATGAGCCGGCGCAGTTCGTGACGCTTCGTCTGGAGGCGACCGGGCGAGTCGTGAAGCCCGAGCCGAAACGCCTGCCACGTGGCGGTCGCATCGATGACGCGCTCTCCGGCCACCGGCGCACCTACCTGCCGGAAGCGGGCGGCTGGGGCGATGTGCCGCTTTATGACCGAACGAAGCTGGCAGCCGGCAGTGAGATTGCCGGACCGGCGATCATTGAGCAAATGGATTCGACCACGCTCATCCTCCCTGGCCAACAGGCAGCGGTCGATGACTTCGGCAACCTGGTTCTCAGCGATAGCGGGCAGGAGGGTTAGCATGGCGACGGACACGAAGAAGGCTGTCGATCTCTCGCCGATCACCGTCGAAATCATCGGGTCGGCTTTCAGCTCGATCGTCGAGGAGATGGGCACGGCGCTCATCCGCGCCTCGTATTCGACCAACATCAAGGAACGGCGCGACTGCTCGACGATTCTCTTCGATGCGCAGGGGCGGACGCTGGCGCAGGCCGAGCATATCCCGATCCACCTCGGTTCGCTCATGGGGATTGTCGAGGAGGTACTCGGCCGCCATCCGATCGAAACGATCGACCCCGGCGATATGTTCATCGGTAACGACGCCTATACCGGCGGCGGCACCCACCTGCCCGATATCGTCGTCCTCTCGCCCGTCTTCGTTGATGACAATCTGGTCGCTTTCACGGCGAATCTGTCACATCACGCCGACTTCGTCGATCGCGGCCACGCGCACATCTATCAGGAGGGCCTGCGCATCCCGCCGGTCAAGATCTTCGACAAAGGCGAGCTACGTCAGGACGTGCTCGAGTTTATTCTGCTCAACTGCCAGGTGCCGCATGAACGGCTGGGCGACCTGCGCGCGCAGTTCGCGGCCAACCGGCTGGGCGTCCGTCGCATGCAGGCACTTTGCGCGAAATACGGCGTCGAGACGGTCACGGCGGCCGGCGAAGCGCTGCTCGATTACGCCGAGCGGCAGACGCGCGCCGGGATCGAGCAGATACCCGACGGCGTCTATGCGTTCGACGATCGCTTCGATAGTGAGCAGTTCGGACTCGACGAACTGGAACTGCATGTCGTCGTCACGGTGCGCGACGACGAGATCTTCCTCGATTTCAACAACAACCCGCCGCAGGTGCGAGCCGGCCTGAATATGGTCTGGACGGCACTTCTGGCGACGGTCTACTACGCTGTCAAGACGGTGGTCGACCCGACAATTCTGCCGAACGCCGGCATGTACCGGCCGATCCACGTCGAGGCGACGCTCGGTTCGATCGTCAATTGCCTACCGCCCGGCGCGATCAACGGCCGCACGCAGACCTGCCAGCGTGTGGTCGATCTGATCCACGGCGCGCTGGCGCAGGCGGTGCCGGAGCGCGTCATCGGTGCGTGCACCGGCTCGAACGCCAGCATCACGTTCTCGGGCGTCGATCCGCGCACCGGCATTTATTATTCATATCTGGAGACGATCGGCGGCGGCTTCGGCGCGCGCGCCACCAAGGATGGACTCGACGGCGTCCAGACGCACGTGACGAATACTTCGAACCTGCCGGTCGAAAGCCTGGAGGTCGAATACCCGTTGCGGGTCGAGCGCTACGAACTGGTGCAGGATTCCGGCGGGCCGGGCACGTGGCGCGGTGGCATGGCGATCCGGCGCGATGTGCGCGTCATCGATCATGTGGCCGCATTCAATGGAAGCACCAGCCGCCGCATCAGCCAGCCCTGGGGCCTCTTCGGTGGGCTGCCCGGCGCGCGTTCGGTCGTTACGATCGACGGTGAGCCGATGGCCGTGGAGACGAAAGGAAGCACGCTCCTGCAACCCGACCAGGTCGCCAGTCTGGTGACGGCCGGTTCAGGCGGCTACGGCGATCCGCACGATCGTGATCCTGCCCTCGTCGCCCGCGACCTGGACGACGACAAGATCAGTGCCGAGCGGGCCCGTGAGGATTACGGGTACGAGCCCGGCGCGTAGTGGCCGAGCGACGGTCCTCA